>JAFUPT010000092.1 GCA_017481065.1 Clostridia bacterium
AGCAGATGATGGGTCTGGCCACGTTCTCCGACGCCTTCACGTTCGCTCTGCTGATTATCATCCTGATCGTCAAGCCCACCGGTCTGTTCGGTGAGAAGACGACGGATAAGGTGTGAGGTGAGAAGCATGACAAATATCAAAAAACCTCAGCTGAAAAAAGCCGATCCCGCCGTTCTCATCTCGGCTGCGATCATCCTTGCGGTCTATGTGGGCGTTTTTGTGCTGGAGCAGATCATGCCTCCCACGTCCATGCTCTTTACGGTGCTTAAGAAGGGCGCCACCTATGCGCTGGTGGCCGTTTCCATGAACCTGCTCAATGGCTTCACCGGCCTGTTCTCGCTGGGTCAGGCGGGCTTCATGCTGATCGGTGCCTACACCTATGGCATCCTGACCATCCCGGTCGCCCAGCGCGCCGCCGTGTACCAGTATTATGGCGGCGGCCTGGTGCAGTTCGCCATGCCTGTGCTGCCTGCGCTGATCCTGGCGGGTCTGGCCGCGGCGGCGTTCGCCTTCCTGATCGGCTTGCCCGTTCTGCGCCTCAAGAGCGACTATCTGGCCATCGCCACCCTGGGCTTTGCCGAGATCATCCGTTCCATCTTCCAGTGGGACAAGCTGGGTGTGATCACCAACGGCTCCAACATGTTGCGCCTGTTCCCCACGTTTAACGATTTCAACATCAAGAACGCCGAGGGCGAAGTGGTGGTGTACCTGTCCACCCTGATGCCCTTCCTCATTGCAGGTGTGTGCATTGCGCTGGTTGTGATGCTGATCCATTCCAGCTACGGCCGTGCTTTCCAGTCCATCCGCGACGACGAGATCTCCGCTGAAGCCATGGGCATCAACTTGGCCAAGCACAAGCAGCAGGCCTTCTGCATCAGCTCCTTCTTCGCCGGTGTGGGCGGCGCGATGCTGGCCATGTATTCCAACTCCGTGCAGGCCAAGAGCTTCACCTCTGCCATGACGTATGAAATTCTCCTGATCGTGGTTATCGGCGGCATCGGCTCGGTAACGGGCAGCTGCATTTCCTCCTTCTTGTTCGTTGCATGCAGCGAATGGTGGCTGCGCTTCCTGGATCAGAAGCAGTATATCGGTGATTTGGAAATTCCGCTGCTGGGCTCCGGCTTCCGCATGGTGGTATTCAGCGTGATCATCATGGTGGTTGTGCTGTTCTTCCGCCGCGGCATCATGGGCGATAAGGAGCTATGGGACCTGTTTAAACCGAAGAAAAAAGCAAAGGAGGGGGCAAAGTAATGAGCCGTAATGTATTGCATGTGGAAAACGTGACGATGCAGTTTGGCGGCGTCGTCGCTGTGAATAACCTCTCCATGGATATAAACGAGGGCGAAATCGTGGCCCTGATCGGCCCCAACGGCGCCGGCAAGACCACCGCCTTCAACTGCATCACCGGCGTTTATGAGCCCACCAACGGCCGCGTGGATTTCGAGGGAAAGACCATCGTTGAAAACTATCCCACCGGCAAGATGAAGCGCCTCTACGCCGGCAAAAATGCGGGCATGTATACCAACCGCATCGTAAAGACCCCGGATAAGATCACCGCTTCCGGCATCGCCCGCACCTTCCAGAATATCCGCCTCTTCGGCAGCCAGACGGTGTTTACCAACGTGCTGATCGCCATGCATATGCGCAAGACCAGCAATATCCTCACCGCCACCTTCCGCCTGAATTTGAAGGAAGAGAGGGCCATGCGCAAGGAGGCCATGGAGCTTTTGAAGATCGTGGGCCTGGAGGATGTGGCAAATGAAAAGGCCACCTCCCTGCCCTATGGCCAGCAGAGAAGGCTGGAAATCGTGCGCGCGCTGGCGACCCATCCCAAGCTCCTGCTGCTGGATGAGCCCGCCGCCGGCATGAACCCGCAGGAGACCGAGGAGCTGGGCGCCTTCATCAAGGATATCCAGAAGAAATTCGGCCTCACCATCTTCATGATCGAGCATCATATGAACCTGGTTATGGGCATCTCCGATCGCATCTATGTAATTGATTTCGGCAGCCAGATTGCCGAGGGCACGCCCGCAGAGGTGCGCGATAATCCCGCCGTAATCGCGGCGTATCTGGGGGAGGAAGAAGAATGATAATGCTCAAAGTTACTGACCTGAAGGTCAGCTATGGCGGCATCGAAGCCCTCAAGGGCATCTCCTTCGATGTGCAGCAGGGCCAGATCGTTACCCTGATCGGCGCAAACGGCGCGGGCAAATCCACCACCCTGCGCTCCATCTCCGGCCTCGTGCGCGCTGCCTCCGGCGGCATCAACTTCATGGGCCGGGATATCACCACCATGAATTCCCAGCGCATCGTTACCGAGGGCGTCACCCTCGTTCCCGAGGGACGCCGGGTGTTCGCCAACCTCACCGTAAAGGAAAACCTCAAGATCGGCGCCTACCTGCGCAGCGACAGGGATGAAATTGAGGAAGGCATCAAGGATATCTACCGCCGCTTCCCCCGCCTCAAGGAGCGCGAATGGCAGCTGGCCGGCACCCTGTCCGGCGGCGAACAGCAGATGCTGGCCGTTGGCCGCGCCATGATGGCCAAACCCATGCTGATGATGATGGATGAGCCCTCCCTGGGCCTGGCTCCGCTGGTAGTAAAGGATATCTTCTCCATCATCCGCGATCTCAAGAGCGAGGGCATGACCATCCTGCTCATCGAACAGAACGCCAACGCCGCCCTGCGCTGCGCCGATTACGGCTTCGTGCTGGAAACCGGCCGCATCACCCTGCGCGGCACCGGCGAAGAACTGCTGAACAATAAGCAGGTGAAGGAAGCATATTTGGGCTCCAACTGACCAGACCGTCGATAAATCCCGCATTGCTTTGTCAGCTTCATTGGCCAAATGCGGTCACTTACGTCCTGGTAAGCTCCCTTTTTGGCCAACTTGCTTCCGCGTACTGCGGGTTTCTCGCCGCTCTGGGCGACCGCCGACCAGAGGACGCTGTCCTCTGGACTCCTGGCAGGGGAAATGATTTCCCCTGCACCCCTCAGCAAAAAAACGAGCCCGTTTCGGGCTCGTTTTTCAATAAATATTAGAATAGAACAATGCAAGCCTGCTCCATTCTTGCCGGGGCAGGCTTGCAATATTTATTCTTGCGACGCAAAGCGTCGCTTACTGAGGGTTCCAAGGGGGATCATCCCCCTTGGCAGGGGTTCTAGGGGACGGAGTCCCCTAGCGTTCCCTCCCCGCCTCCCCCGCAATTTCCCCTTGCAATTCACACAAAGATTCAATATAATTAAAATATGTAAACAGGCGTATTTCCACGATTCGATAGAAAGGGAGGTGAGGGCATGGATAACGCGCCGCAGTACGTTATTGAAATGCTTCACATCACCAAGGAATTCCCCGGAATCAAGGCCAACGACGATATCACGCTCCAGCTGCGTAAGGGCGAAATCCATGCGCTGCTGGGTGAAAACGGCGCGGGCAAATCCACGTTGATGAGCGTGCTCTTCGGCCTGTACCAGCCGGAGAAGGGCGTGATCAAGAAGGATGGCAAGGAAGTAAAAATCAACAATCCCAACGACGCCACCGCCCTGCATATCGGCATGGTGCACCAGCACTTCAAGCTGATCGATGTATTCACCGTGCTGGATAACATCATCCTCGGCGCGGAGGACACGAAGATGGGCTTCATCCAGAAGCGGGAGGCCCGCAAGAAGGTGCAGGCCCTCTCCGAGCGCTATGGCCTGATGGTGGATCTGGATGCAAAGATTGAAAATATCACCGTGGGTATGCAGCAGCGTGTGGAGATTTTGAAGATGCTTTACCGCGATAACGAGGTATTGATCTTCGATGAGCCCACCGCCGTGCTCACCCCCCAGGAAATCCGGGAATTGATGCAGATCATGAAGGGCCTTGCCGCCGAGGGCAAGAGCATACTCTTCATTTCCCACAAGCTCAAGGAAATCATGGAAGTTTCCGACCGGGTTACCGTGCTGCGCAAGGGCAAGTATGTGGGTACCGTAAACACCGCCGAAACCACCCAGGAGGAGCTGAGCCGCATGATGGTCGGCAGGCCCGTGCAGCTGGTGGTGGAAAAGAAGCCGGCGGAGCCCGGCGAAGTGGTGCTGAAGGTGGAAAACCTGTGCGTCACCTCCAAGCTCTACAAGCGCGAAGCCGTGAAAAACGTATCCTTCGAGGTGCGCAGGGGCGAAATCATCTGCATCGCCGGCATCGATGGCAACGGCCAGACCGAGCTCGTGCATGCGCTCACCGGCCTTGAAAAGCCCTCCTCCGGCAAGATCACGCTCTGCGGCAGGGACATCACCAACGCATCCATCCGCCAGCGGAGCGAAACCGGCATGAGCCACATCCCGGAGGACCGCCACAAGCATGGCCTCGTGCTCGACTACACGCTGGAGCAGAACATGGTGCTGCAGAAGTACAAGGAGCCCCGCTTCCAGAACCATGGCTTCATCCGCTTCGATGCGGTGCGCGAATATGCCGAGGAACTGATCGGGCAGTACGATGTGCGAAGCGGCCAGGGCCCCGTGACCCGCGCCCGCAGCATGTCCGGCGGCAACCAGCAGAAGGCCATCGTGGCCCGCGAGATCGACCGCGATCTGCCGCTGATCATCGCCGTGCAGCCCACCCGCGGCCTGGATGTGGGCGCTATTGAATACATTCACAAGCAGCTGGTTGCCCAGAGGGACGCGGGCAAGGCCGTGCTGCTGGTATCTTTGGAGCTGGACGAGGTAATGAGCCTCTCCGACCATATGCTGATCATCTACAAGGGCGAAATCGTGGGCGATATGGACCGCTCCACCGCCGAAGAACTGGGCCTGTACATGGCGGGCGCAAAGAAGAAGGGAGGGGCCGCGAATGCGCAATAAGAACCAGACGCCGCTGATGCAGAGGGAAGGCACGAAATCCGTGCTGGCTTCGCTGCTCTCCATTTTGATCGGCCTCGCCGCAGGCAGCCTCGTTATCCTCGCGGTGGGTCTTGCAAATCCCGGCATGGGCATCAAGAGCGCATGGGAGGGCATCCGCCTGGTTGTGCTCGGCCTGTTCTCCACGGGCCGCGATGCAGCCGGCGCGCTCACCTTCGGCTTCAACCCGGCCAGCATCGGCAATATGCTCTTCCGCGCCACCCCGGTAATTTTAACCGGCCTTTCCGTGGCGGTCGCCTTCAAAACCGGCCTTTTCAACATCGGCGCGCCCGGCCAGTACCTGGCGGGCACCACCGCAACCCTGTTCATCGCGCTGAGCATTCCCAGCACAGCCGTTCCGGCATGGATCATCTGGATTCTCGCCTTCGCGGGCGGCATGGCGGCAGGCGCGCTCTGGGGCATGATTCCGGGACTTTTGAAGGCCATACTGAACATCAACGAAGTAATCGCCTGCATCATGACCAACTGGATCGCGGCGAACATCGTTACATGGATGTTTGAGGTTTCCAACCTGAAAAACACCGTGGAAAACACCAAGACCAGCTATATCTACAAGACTTCCTTCAACGGCGTGGCCACCCCGAAGCTGGGGCTGGATAAGCTCTTCCCCGGCAGCCAGGTAAACGGCGGCATCATCATCGCGGCAATCCTCGCCGTGCTGGTTTACATCCTGCTCACCAAGACCACGCTGGGCTACGAGCTCAAGGCCTGCGGTTCCAACCGCTTCGCCGCCCGCTATGCCGGCATCAGGGATAAGCGCAACATCGTGCTTTCCATGGCCATCGCCGGCGCGCTGGCCGGCGCGGCAGGCAGCCTCTATTACCTCTCCGGCAATACCGAATTCTTCTGGTCCACCTACCAGCAGCTGCCCGCAGCGGGCTTCAACGGCATTCCTGTGGCATTGCTGGCGGTGAACAACCCCATCGCCGTGATCTTCACCGGCATATTCATGTCCATGCTGGATATCGCCGGATTGCAGCTCACCAACCTTACGGCTTACAACGAGTATATTACCGACGTAATCATCGCGGTCATCGTGTATCTGGCGGCATTCTCGCTGGTGATCAAGATGTGGCTGGGCGGCCGCCGCAAGAAGAAGGAGGGTGAGAAGTAATGTCGTTCCTCATTCGTCAAACCCTGATCTATGCCGTGCCGCTGATGGTGGTGGCGCTGGCGGGCATTTATGCGGAGCGCAGCGGCATCATCAACCTGGCGCTGGAGGGCCTTATGATCTTCGGCGCGTTCATCGGCGTGCTCTTTGTGCGCGTGGTGCAGCAGCTGGGCTGGTTTGAAGCCGCCAAGGCTGCCGGGGATATCTGGAGCCTGCAGGGCTTTATGTTCCTCGCCATGATGGCCGCGGCATTGCTGAGCGCCATATTCTCGCTGCTGCTGGCCTTCGCGGCCATTAACCTCAAGGCCGACCAGACCATCGGCGGCACCGCCATGAACCTGATGGCCCCCGCGCTGGTGCTCTTCCTGGTGCGCATCATTGCCAACCAGAATACCCTGCAGATGTATACCGGCGATTCCGCCAGCTGGTTCATGATCAAGAAATCCCATTTCGGCTACGGCAGAACCGAGGAAATGGGCTTCCTGGGCGATACCTTCTTAAACAAGGTGTACCTCGCCACTTACATCTGCCTGCTGGTGTATGTGGTGCTCTCCATCATCCTGTATAAAACCAAGTTCGGCCTGCGCCTGCGCGCCTGCGGCGAAAATCCCCAGGCGGCGGATTCTCTGGGCATCAATGTGTACAAGATGCGCTATTCCGGCGTGATCATCTCCGGCGCGCTGGCGGGCATGGGCGGCTTCGTGTACGCCATGACCACCGCCAACTGCTCCTCCAACGGCGATGTGGCCGGCTTCGGCTTCCTCGCCCTGGCGGTTATGATCTTCGGCAACTGGAAGCCCCTGAATACCGCGGGAGCCGCGCTGCTCTTCGGCCTGTTCAAGTGCATCGCCGCTTCCTATTCCAGCCTCGATATCAATGGCGATGGCGTCTACCTGCTCAAGGATTTGAACATCAATGCCAATTTCTACCGCCTGCTGCCCTACCTGATCACCCTCGTGGTGCTGGCGTTCACCTCCAAGAATTCCCGCGCGCCCAAGGCCGAGGGCGTACCTTACGACAAGGGAAGCCGGTAGAGGGGAGGCGCCAAAGGGACTCCGTCCCTTTGGAAACCCCAGCAAAAATGCCTGTCCCACCATGGGACAGGCATTTTTATGCGGAGGGGTGCAGGGGAAATCATTTCCCCTGCCAGGGGTTTTAGGGGACGGAGTCCCCTAATCGCCCCCCCCTAATCGCCTCCCCATCACAGCGGCTTCTTCTCGGGCTTGCCTGCGCGGCGGGGATACTTTTCCGGGGTGGATTCCATCTTTTCGATCCAGGCGATGCGGTGGTCCCAATCGCGGCCGGGGATGGAAACGGTGTCGGCGTGGTGAAAGCGGCCGCCGAGGATGGAGAATGCGTTCTCCGCCTGGGCGATCTCATCATCGAGGCCGGGGCCTTTGAGCACCATCATCTGCCCGCCAACCTTCACGAAGGGCAGCAGGTATTCCGAGAGCAGGTTCAGCGCGGCGACGGCCCGGGCGGTGGCGATATCAAAGCACTCCCGCAGTTCCGGTTTTCGCGCGCCGTCCTCTGCGCGCAGGTGAATGGCCTCGGCGTTCAAATCGAGGGCGGAAATTACGGATTTCAAAAAATCCACGCGCTTGCCCAGCGCATCCATCAGGGTAAAATGCACATCCGGCAGGCAGATGGAGAGGGGAATGCCGGGGAAGCCCGCGCCGGAGCCCACATCGATGATGGTTTTGGTTCCCTCCGGCAGTCCCTTCGCCAGCGGGGAGATGCAATCGAGATAATTGCGGTCGATGGCCTCGTCCAAATCCTCGGGAACGCGGGTGAGGTTGAACTGGGCGTTGGCCTCGGTGAGCATGCGGTGGTAGGTCTGGAATTTCTCCGCCTGTTCGCGGGTGAGGCAAATGCCCATTTTCGCCGCCCGGGAGATCAGTTTATCAATCATGCTTCGCCCTCCGTCTTGTAGCCGAGGCTCTTGAGCCAGATCATCAGCACGGTGGTATCGCCCGGGGAAACGCCGGGGATGCGGCTGGCCTGTCCGAGGGATTTCGGCCGCTGCTTGTCCAGTTTCTGCCGGGCCTCGATGCGCAGGCCGCTCATGTTCAGGTAATCCGCGTCATCGGGCAGGGGCACATTTTCCATGCGGCGGAACTTCTTTTCCTCGGCCTGCTGGCGGGAGATATAGCCCTCTTATTTCACTTCAATTTCGGCCTGTTCCTTGATTTCCCGGGGGAAATCGGGGAGCTCCGGCTTCTTTTCGCGCAGGGAATCGAAGCTCTCCTCCGTGCGGCGCAGCTTTTCGATCAGATGGAGCTTGCCGAGCTCGCGGATGGCGGCGTCGGTATCGCTTCTTCGCTGCTCCATGCGGCGCAGGCGCTCCTCAGATGCGAGGCCCGCCTCGTAGCCCATGCGGGTGAGGCGCATATCGGCATTATCCTGCCGCAGCAGCAGGCGATATTCGGCGCGGCTGGTCATCATGCGGTAGGGCTCGTCGGTTCCTTTGGTCACGAGATCATCCACCATCACGCCGATGTAGGCGTCCGCGCGGGTGAGGATCATGGGATCGCGGCCCTTGAGCCACAGGCTTGCGTTGATGCCGGCGTAGAGGCCCTGGGCGGCTGCCTCCTCGTAGCCGCTGGTTCCGTTGATCTGGCCCGCGAAATACAGGCCCTCGATTCCCTTTGCCCGGAAGCTGTTGTCCAGCTGGGTGGGATCGATGCAATCGTATTCGATGGCGTAGGCCAATCTCAGGATTTTCGCATGCTCAAGGCCGGGCACGGTGGCGTAAATCATGCGCTGCACATCCTCTGGCATGGATGTGGACATGCCCTGCACATACCATTCGTTGGTATCCAGCCCCTCCGGCTCCATAAAGATGGGGTGGCGCTCCTTATCCTTGAAGCGGACAACCTTATCCTCGATGCTGGGGCAGTAGCGCGCGCCGGTGCCGTGGATGGTGCCGGAATACATGGGCGCGCGGTGCAGGTTATCCAGAATCACCTTGTGGGTTTCTGGGGTGGTGTAGGTAAGGTAGCAGCGGGCTTTGTTGGTGAGGGGCGCGGGATCGGTCATGAAGGAGAAGGGCACGATGGGATCATCGCCATCCTGCGGCTCCATCCTGGAAAAATCGATGGTGCGGCCATCAATGCGCGCCGGGGTGCCGGTTTTGAAGCGGCGGATTTCAAAGCCCAGATCCATCAGGTTCTGGGTGAGGGCGTTGGCCGCCAGCAGGCCCTGGGGACCGCCGTTCCAGCTGCATTCGCCGATGATGATGCGGCTCTTCAAATATACGCCCGTGCACACGATGGCGGCCTTGCAGGCGACGCTCGATCCGGTGGTGGTTTCCACGCCGGTCACCCTGCCGTTTTCCACGAAGATGCGGCTCACCTCCGCCTGGCGCAGGTCGAGGCGTTCGCAATTATCGATGGCCTGGCGCATGCGCTTCTGGTAGGCCTTTTTATCGGCCTGCGCCCGCAGCGAATGCACTGCCGGGCCCTTGCCGGTATTCAGCATCCGGCTCTGGATGAATACATCATCGATTGCCCGGCCCATCTCGCCGCCAAGGGCGTCCAGCTCGCGCACCAAATGGCCCTTCGCCGTGCCGCCAATCGAAGGATTGCAGGGCATCATGGCGAGGGAATCCAAATTCAGGGTGGTCAGCAGCGTGCTGAAACCCATGCGCGCGCAGGCGAGGGCGGCTTCGCAGCCCGCGTGGCCCGCGCCGATGACGATGATATCGTAAGAATCCGTGAAATGCATGGTGGGTACTTCCTTTATTTGAGTAGAGGCGGGCTTAAGGGACTCCGTCCCTTAAGAATCCCTGCCAAGGGGGATGATCCCCCTTGGAACCCTCAGCAAGGCACGCATACGCGTGCCGGAATTATTTTTGAAAATCGCGCCGCCGAATGGCGCGATTTTCAATGCTGGGGGTTCTTAGGGAAATGATTCCCCTAAGCCGGGGGTTTGGGGGCGGGAAGCCCCCGAAAGCGTTCTCCCTCTATTATACAACACTCCCCGCCGCCCCGCCATCAAGATATGATGATTTTTTGGCCTGACAGAAAAAAATCAAAAAATTTCTGAGAAAAAAGTGGCCATAGGGGTTATTTATATCGTATAATAAGACAAAGAGAAAATACAGGAGGAAAACCTCATGAACGAAGATATCAAGAAGAACGCATTCATCCCCTGCGGCGATTCCATGGAAAAGATGGGCGGAGAAATTCTGGATGACGAGCTGGACATGGTATCCGGCGGCGTGAACGTGAATGAAAACGCAATGAGCAAGTTCAAGAGATGCCCGAAGTGCATGCGCTCGGTTCCGGTGCTGGCGGTTAACGGCGAAGAGATTTATTATTGCAAGATGTGCGGGGAGTATATTTAATCCGGCGCAGGCTTTCAGAGTAGGGCCAACCATGAGCGAAGAAAAGAAGAATGAAATCCGTGATGAACGGCTGGAAGATGTGTCCGGCGGCAGTTTGCCGTCCCATGCCGCCAATGATTCGGATTACATCGAAGATGAAGCTATGCTGATTATTCCGATTGTTTAAGGAGGTAAACCCATGAACGAAGAAATCAAAAAGAATGAAATTGCCGAAGAAGAGCTGGAAGAGGTATCCGGCGGCGTCGGCCGCCTTGCGGCCCCGAGAACCTGCTCCAAGTGCGGCGGAGTTGTGTTTGCGGGGGCCGAGCCGATCTACAGCGCACACAGATATTTCTGCCCCAGGTGCAATCGTGAGGAACGCGCGTAAGGTAAATGGACGAAGGCGCTTGGCTGAAGGCAGCTGAAATGGATTCGCGCATGTGATGGGCGCATTGCAAAACCTGGAAGTTGGCGATGAACTTCCGGGTTTTGCTTTTTATTTGCCCTTTTCACGCCGCCTACGTTGACTTTTCCCCCCGTCAATGCTATAATTTTCGATGATTTATATGGTTCAATAGGCCCATAATTGCAAGTGAATTTATTGGCGACCATGGAGGAATTATTACAATGAATGCAAACATCAAGACCTACAACGACCTGAGAGCCCTGTTTCTCAAGTTTTTTGAATCCAAGGGACATGCTGTAATTCCCAGCGCCTCCGTCATCCCGGAGAACGATCCCACCGTGCTCTTCACCACCGCCGGCATGCATCCGCTGGTTCCCTACCTGATGGGCGAAAAGCATCCCATGGGCACCCGCCTCACCGATGTGCAGAAGTGCATCCGCACCGGCGATATTGATGATGTTGGCGATCCCAGCCACCTCACCTTCTTTGAAATGCTGGGCAACTGGTCCCTGGGCGATTATTTCAAAGAGGAAATGATTCCCTGGAGCTGGGAATTCCTCACCGGCGAAGAATGGCTGGGCCTGCCCAAGGATCGCCTCGCATTCACCGTGTTCGAGGGCGATGAGGACTGCCCCCGCGATGAAGAGGCCGCCAATATCTGGCGCAAGCAGGGCGTGGCCGATGACCACATCTTCTACCTGCCCAAGAAGTGCAACTGGTGGGGCCCCGCCGGCGTGACCGGCCCCTGCGGCCCGGATACCGAAATGTTCTGGATCACCGATAAGCCCGCCTGCGGCCCGGACTGCGGCCCGGATTGCAGCTGCGGACGCTACCTCGAAATCTGGAACGATGTATTCATGCAGTATGAAAAGCAGGCCGACGGCAGCTTCATTCCGCTCAAGCAGAAGAACGTTGATACCGGCATGGGCATCGAGCGCACCTACTGCGTATTGAAGGGCGTAAAGACCGTATACGAAACCGAAATCTTTGCCTCCATCATCGGCAAGATTGAGGAGCTTTCCGGCAAGAAGTACGGCGAGAGCGACGAGGTCACCAAGGCCATCCGCATCATCTCCGACCACATGCGCACCGCTTCCTTCATCATCGGCGATGACCGCGGCGTTACCCCCTCCAACGTGGACCAGGGCTATGTGCTGCGCCGCCTGATCCGCCGCGCCGTGCGCCACGGCATGAAGCTGGGCATGCCCGAAGGCTTCACCTGCCAGATTGCACAGGTAATCATCAACCAGTACAAGGAAAATTATCCCGAGCTCGAGCGCAACGGCGCGCACATCCTTGAGCAGCTGAAGCTCGAGGAAGAACGCTTCCAGCGCACCCTCAAGAAGGGCCAGGCGGAGTTTGAAAAGGTTTACGGCAACATGGCCCGCCGCAAGGCAGCCTTCGAAGCCCTCAAGGCCGATAAGACCAATGCCGACGCCATCGCCGCCGCACTCAAGCAGCTGCCCCCGGCTCCCGAAAACCTGCCGCTGATCGAAAAGGTGAAGGCCGGCACGGTTGAGGATGCCGAGCTGGACGAGAAGATCGCCGCATGCAGCGTGATTGATGGCCGCAGCGCCTTCAAGCTCTACGATACCTTCGGCTTCCCGATTGAGATCACCAAGGAAATGGCCGAGGAAAAGGGCGTAACCGTGGATGAAGCGGGCTTCCAGGAGCGCTTCAAGAAGCACCAGGAAACCAGCCATGCCGGCGCTGAGCAGCGCTTCAAGGGCGGCCTGGCCGATTCCTCCGAGGAAACCGCCAAGCTGCACACCGCTACCCACCTGCTGCAGGCTGCCCTGCGCAAGGTTCTGGGTCCGGAGGTCAACCAGAAGGGCTCCAACATCACCGCCGAGCGCCTGCGCTTTGACTTCTCCTTCGGCCGCAAGATGACCGAGGAGGAAAAGGCCGAGGTTGAAAAGCTGGTGAATGAATATATCCAGGCCAAGGCTCCCGTCGTCTGCGAGGAGATGACCGTTGCAGAAGCCAAGGAACAGGGCGCAACCGGCCTGTTCGAATCCAAGTATGGCGAGCGTGTAAAGGTTTACACCATGGGCGAGTTCTCCAAGGAAATCTGCGGCGGCCCCCATGCCAGCAACACCGGCGACCTCGTTTCCTTCAAGATCAAGAAGGAAGAGGCTTCCTCCGCAGGCGTGCGCCGCATCAAGGCCGTTATCGGTAAGTAAGAACGGGAGGGAGACGCTGGGGGCTTTCAGCCCCCAGACCCCCGACCAAAGGGCGAGCCGCCCTTTGGAAACCGCACAAGCAACGCTGCGCGTTGCAAAAGAATAATTATTGCAAATCGCGCCGGTCGGCAGTGCCGACATCCAGTAGGCGCGATTTGCTTAGATGGGATTCTTAAGGGACAATGTCCCTTAAGCGGGGTTTCAGGGGCAGCGCCCCTGACGTTCCCCTCTCCCCCTACGACATAAGGAGGAAATGCCATGCTGAATCTTTCCACCAAATCCATTGCCGAGCTGATCGATCCCAAGGGCTACGACTGCGAGTGCGGCAAGAAGCACGTTGTAAACATCCGCTATGTGAAGACCGGCAAGGGCGTAGTGAGCTGCGTGCCGGAGATGATCGAGGCGCTGGGCGCGAAGAAGCCCTTCGTCCTCTGCGACCAGAGCACCTGGAAGGCTGCGGGCGAGAAGGTATGCCAGATTCTGGCCGATGCGGGCATTCCCTATGTGCTGCATATTCTGCCCGTGGACAAGCCGGCTCCGGACGAGTGGGCGCTGGGCAACGCCATCATGCGCTTCGACCTGAGCTGCGATCTGGTGCTGGGCGTGGGCAGCGGCGTGATCAACGATCTGTGCAAGGAGCTGGCATTTAAGACCGGCCGCATCAACGCCATCGTGGGCACCGCGCCTTCGATGGACGGCTATGCTTCCGCCACCGCTTCCTGCGAGCGCGACCATGTGAAGGTAAGCCTGAACAACCAGTGCCCCCAGGGTATCCTGCTGGACGCTGAGATCATGGCCCAGGCCCCCATGCGCATGCTGTGGGCGGGCTTCGGCGATATGGTTGCCAAGTATGTGGCCATCTGCGAGTGGCGCATCACCAACCTGATCACCGGCGAATACTACTGCGAAGCCGTTGCCGAGCTGATGCGCGCCGCGCTGAAAAAGATCGTGGCCAATGCGGACAAGCTGGTTCAGCGCGATCCCGACGCAGTGCTGGCCGTGGCGGACGGCCTGGTTCTGGCCGGCCTCGGCATGGCTTTTGCCGGCTGCAGCCGCCCCGCCAGCGGACTCGAGCATTATTTCTCCCACATGTGGGAAATGATGGCCCTCGACCGCAACCAGCCCTACGATCTGCACGGCATCCTGGTGGGCGTGGGCACCGTGCTCACCATGCGCCTGTACAAGTGGATTCGCACCCTCACCCCCGATATGGAAAAGATGCAGGCCCATGCCGCCGCTTACAGCTATGAAGCATGGGAGCAGCAGGTGCGCCGCATCTTCGGCAAGGCTGCTGATGAGATCATCCGCGTGGAAAACAAGGAAAAGAAGAATGATCCCGCCCGCCTGCAGCAGCGCATCGCCAGAATCGCTGAAAACTGGGATGAGATCATCAAGATCATCGATGAGGAGCTGCCGGATTATGATTGGCTCTATGAAACCATGAAGGCCACCGGCATGCCCATTGAGCCCAATGATCTGGACAACATCTCCGAGGACGATGTGATCACCGCCTACCTCGGCGCCCGCGATATCCGCGATAAGTATCTCTCCTGCTCCTTCCTCTGGGATATGGGCCTCGAGATGGAAGCCGCCGAGAAGGTTCGCGCAGAGCTGAAGTACTGAGGGGGACGCTGCCCCTTTGGAAACCCCGCAAGGGGGGAGAGCCTCCCCCCTTGCCCCCGGCACAAAAGGCACGCATACGCGTGCCTTAAATAATTTATCAAAAAATCGACCTTGCAAGAGGTCGATTTTTTATGCAGAGGGGTGCAGGGACAGCCTCCCCTAAGCGTTACTCCGCCCACTCCAAGGTTTTCAGCTTCAGCGCTTCCCCGAAGCCGATGCGCTGGATGGAGGAGAGATCATAAGCGATGCGCATTTCCAGACCGTCGATCTCCCGCAGGTCGCAGCCCCAGATGCTCCGGTCGGCCAGCGCGGCATAGGCGAGGGTTTCGGCAGGCATATCGTGGGAGAAGCGGGCGAAGGTATCCAGGATTTCGGGATCATCGGTGATCAGCTGTTTTTCATCGCCGCGGGCCACGAAGAAGCCGCCGTTTTCCCTGCGCGCCCCGGCATAGAGGAAGATGGCGGAGGCAAGGGCGAAGGAAAGGCCGATGGGCGCTTCGAAGGTCTTATCCGCATAGGCGCGGATGGAGGGCAGGATCGTGCGGCAGAAATTGCCCAGCAGGTTCCTGCCGGTTTCGAGCAGCGGCATATCATTCATGGGGTTTTCCAGCCGTTCGAAGGCGGAGATCACATCCGGGGCGATCTCATCCTTTTCATAGGGCAGGGTGGGCAGGATTTCATCGAAGAAGCTGTGGCCGATCCACGCGCGCATGGCCTCATCCCTGAGAACCTCCGCGAAGTTCTTCTTGCCTGCCAGGAAGCCCGCGGCGGCGCAGAGGAACACGGCGGAATCGAATATGCGCTTCTTTTTATCGCAGGTTTTGGCGTAATCCAGCCCGCTGCAGATGGGCGCGATGGCCTCCGGGGCCTCGCCATTGGTAGTGAGGCGGGCGAAGGGCTCGGCCCATGCGATGAAATCATCCTTGTAGTTCATTTCATGCTGGGCGGCGGCCGCTTCGGCGGGACCCAGGCTGCCGCACAGGGCTTCGGCGAGGGCCAGCTGGCCCACGGTGGCGGAGGCGGCGGGATCATCCGTCACTTCTATGATCCGGGGCGCGGTAAGGCCCATATCAATCCGTGCCTTGCGCACCAGCGCGGCGGTGGCAAGTTCTGCGGTGTTTCCGGCATGGCAGAAGATCACTTCGGCTTCGGCGGCGTGCTGCGGGGCCTCCTCCGGGGCGCAGACGGACAGGATGCTCTGCACCACCCTCTCCTCCTTGATGCGCTTGCCATCCAGGTTTTCGCCGCGCACCAGCATGGTGAACATGCCGTCCTGCGGGGCGAGGTATTCGGCCTTGGCGGTGGCGCACACCGCGCCGATGCCCTTGCCGTCCAGCAGGCGGGCGACGCAGCCCAGCATCACCGCATCTGCGCCGAGGATCATGCAACGTGCCTGCTCCGGCCTTCTATCCGCAATTTCGTAGCGCTCCATCATGGAGCGGTTCAGCTGTACCATATTTATCCCTCAATGGCGGGGGCGTCCACCCGCAGGTATTCGCAGAGCGCATCCATCATCAGCTGGTGGTCCATCCAGTGGGGCATGCCGCTGCAGAGGGTGTAGCCCAGCAGCTTGCCCGCCCGATTGCGGATGGGGAAGCAGCCGCCGCAGAGGGCGAAATCATCCTCAATTTCAAATTCCGGCTCCATGGCGCGCGCGCCCTCGGCCACTTCCACCAGGGAGAGTATGGAGCTCACGCCGGTGATGCGGCAGGTGTTCAGCTTTTTATCCATCCACCAATCATTGTTGCTGGTGGTGCCGTCCATCAGGTAAGAAAAGGCGATGTGCCCGCCCACAATGATGCGGAACGCGGCGCTCTTTTTATATTTCTCCTTCGCCAGCCGGGCCATGATCAGGCCGAGGGCGAGGGCGTCCTCCGCAGTGAAGGATTCAAAGCGCAGCATTTCCTCCTGCCTGCGCAGGATATCCAGCCATTCCGGCTTATAATCCACAAATTTCATGCGATAACCTCCTTAAAGTTCGCGTATTGCCAGCAAAACGCCGCTCTTTACGCCGATCTCGGCGAAATCCGCAGCAAAATCATTGCCCATGCCCAGGGGGAAGTGGGGCTCGATCGTGCCATTTTCCAATTCATATTTCGCGCCCCGGATGCTTACGCCCTCGCATTTCCCGCACAGGGCGAATACCGAGAGCTTGCCCTTCGACCTCGGCATCTTCACGCTGCCATCCTTCACGGCCGCGATATGCACCCTGCCATCGCAGAGCTCGGCATGATCGCCGCGCAGGGCGAGGCAATT
The DNA here is from genome assembly GCA_017481065.1 of Clostridia bacterium. Next base: position 16,806 of record JAFUPT010000092.1, read on the forward strand.
CAGGGTTTGCAAATTCGCCAGCGTGTGGTCCAGCCTGCCGCCGATGCCGCCGATGATCAAAAAATCCCGGATTCCGAATTCCCAGGCATATTTCACGCAGAGCATGGTATCGGTATCATCCTTGATCACCGGATGGCGGATGATGTTTTCGCCCTGCGGCGCATCCATGGAATCAAAATCCCCGATCACCGCGTCGGGCTTCGCGCCCGCGCGCCGGGCAGTTTCAAGCCCCGCATCGGCGCAGAGGATCATATCATTTTCCCGGGGTATGTAGGCGGCCTGGGGATCGCCCTCGCAATAAGCTGTGAAGATTACGCAGCGGCGCTGGGGCAGCAGGTCCTCGAAGGAATCGATCATGCCGTCGGCGATGGTTTCGATTTGCGCATGGGCGAAGGCGGCGTGGATGTCCTTCTTGCAGTAGGCGGCCATGCCCGCGCATTTCGCGCCCTGTATGCCTTCCAGCACATCCTCAAATACCGCGCATTTCTCCGGAGCAACGCCGAGCCGGTTCGCCGCCAGCAGGAAAACCTCGCCCCGGGCCTTGCCCCGGCCGCCGGTTTCATCCGTGGAGCACAGGGCGTCGAACCAGTGAAGGATTCCAAGATTGGTGAGGCACGGTCTGTACAGATATTCCGGCAGCGCAGTGGCCACCGCCAGCTTCACGCCCGTCGCTTTCAGCGTTTTCAGGTAGCTCCGCGCGCCGGGGTTCAGCTGCACATGGTGGGAATATTCCTCCACCACCTGCTCCGTCCATTCGCGCACGATTTCCTCCCAGTTTTCGCTGAGCCCGAAGCGTTCGATGGTGTATTCCGCGCTCTCGCGGTAGCTCTTTCCCGAAAGCGCGCGCCCGTAATCCTCCGGGCATTCCATGCCGCGCTTCTCGAAGAATATCCTGTCCACATCCTGCCACACGCGCATGCTGTCCAGCAGGGTGCCGTCAAGATCAAAGATCGCGGCCTCGAAGGGGAATTTTATGTTCATGAAGTACTCCTTGGGGGTTATGCTGGGGCGCTGCCCCAGACCCCGCCAAAGGGGATGATCCCCTTTGGAAACCTCAGTAAGCGCTGCTTCGCAGCGCAGAAATAATAATATCACGACGCGCAGCGTCGTTTCAGAGGGGTCCAGGGTAAATCATTTCCCCTGGCAGGGTTCTTAGGGGCAGCGCCCCTAAGCAGGGTTCTTAGGGACGGAGTCCTTAAGCCGGGGGTGCAGGGAATCGAAGCCAAGCGCGCCCTGCGGGCGA
>JAFUPT010000093.1 GCA_017481065.1 Clostridia bacterium
ACTTTCATTGATATTCCCCTCCTTTAACGATACTGGGTCAGGAAGCGCAGGTCATTTTCATACAGGTAGCGCAGGTTCGGAATGTTGTACTTGAGCAGGGAGATGCGCTCAACGCCCATGCCGAATGCAAAACCGGAATACTTTTTGGAATCAATGCCGCACATTTCCAGAACGTGGGGATTGACCATGCCCGCGCCCAGAACCTCGATCCAGCCGGTGCCTTTGCACATGCGGCAGCCCTTGCCCTTGCATGCTGCACAGGTGAGGTCTACCTCGGCGGAGGGCTCGGTGAACGGGAAGAAGGAAGGACGGAAACGGGTGGAGATACCTTCGCCGTACATCTGGCGGGCAAACTCGTCCAGGGTGCCCTTCAGATCGCCCATGGTGATGTTTTCATCGATCACCAGGCCCTCCATCTGGTGGAAGACCGGGGAATGGGTGGCGTCCGCCTCGTCGGCGCGGTACACGCGGCCGGGGCAGATGATGCGGATCGGCGGCTTCTGAGTGGTCATGATGCGGGCCTGCACGGGGCTCGGGTGGGTGCGCAGCACGATATTGTCATCCACATAGAAGGTATCCTGCGCATCGCGGGCGGGATGGTTCTTCGGGATGTTCAAAAGTTCAAAGTTGTAGTGGTCGTATTCCACTTCGGGACCTTCCACAACCTGGTAGCCCATGCCCACAAAGATATCGATCATCTTCTGCAGGGCGATGTTCATCGGATGCAGGGAACCGGCGCTGCGGTCCGGTCCGGGCATGGTCACGTCGATGGCCTCAGCAGCCAGGCGCGCTTCCTTTTCCTTGGCCTTGAGTTCCGTGGCCTTCTCCTCGAGGGCCTCCTCCAGGGCCTTGCGCACATCGTTTACCAGCTGGCCCATCTTCGGCCGCTCCTCGGCGGGCAGCTGGCCCATGCCGCGCAGCAGGCCGGTAAGTTCACCCTTCTTGCCCAGCACGCCCACGCGGATCTGCTCCAGCGCGGCGCTGCCCTGAGCCTGAGCGATTTCGCCGAGCACGCGCTCGCGAATCTCACGAAGCTTGTTTTCCATAATCCTGTTTCTCTCCTTCTCTATTGCCGGAATTTCCGGGGCAGGAATTCTTTTGCGGAAACCGTTTCCGGCCAACAAAAAAGCTCCGCCCCCGTTTTCAGGGGCGAAGCATAACTCCGCTGTACCACCCAGATTCGTCCGGCACAAAACATGCCGAACCTCTCATCCCGATAACGAGGATGACCCCGTCCGCGCCTACTGCCATTTCAGCCCGGAAGCTCCGAAGTGAACTTCGGCGATGGATACTGCCACGGCGCTTTCAGCCTCGACGCCGCTCTCTTTCCGCATTCTCCCCTTCGCTTACTCTCTTCATCATTGCCTTTTCCAATTTAGATGAAATTATAACACAACTCCGGCAAACTTGCAAGGCAGCGCGCAGGATTTACAGCAGATTTACGTTAACGGGAACGCTGGGGGCTGCCGCCCCCACCCCCCGGCCAAAGGGAATGATTCCCTTTGGAAACCTCACAATAAAAAAACGCACCCGAAGCGGGCGCGTTTTTCATGAAGAACAGAATATTTATCCTAAAAATGGCCTCGCTCCGAGGCCATTTTTTATTCAGAGGGGGCAAGGGGAAATCATTTCCCCTTGCAGGGTGCAGGGACAGCGTCCCTGCCGGGTTCTTAGGGCAGCGCCTCCTCCCCGTCACAGCTCCACGCTCTCGTACTTCGGATAGAAGGTTCCCTGGGCGGAATTGCCGCGGGTAACGCTGTGGGATGCCTTGTTTGCGGGAGCCTCGAAGTTGTAGCAGAAGTAGTAAGCAGCATCGTAAGCGCCCTCGGCGGTATCCGGCACAGCCTTCATGTAGCGGTCCACCTTGGGATAGTAGGTCTCCAGCTCGTAGTGCAAAAATTCCAGCTGGCCGTAGAGGGTTGCAGGATCGTAGCCCTTGCTTTCGCACCAGTCCAGCAGGCGGGTCTTGCGTGCAGAGAACCACTGGCAGATGCCGTAGCTGCGGCCGCTGTCGCCGTTGGCATTCACCCGGAAGCCGGATTCGGCCTTGATGTTGGCCAGCAGGCCGGCTGCTGCAGCCTTGTTGTAGCCCATCACCTTCACGGCGTAGGCGTAGCACAGCTCCTCATTGGAATACTTGCCGGAAGCGAAGATTTCCTGAATGGTCATGGAGGGCTTCTTCTCCTCCTCAGGCTCTTCCTCGGCAGAATTATCGATCTTGGTCAGGTACTTGGTGTAGATGTAGGCGGTGTTGCCGTCCTTTTCGATCATCGCCCAGTCGCCGCCGGTGCCGAGCACATCCACCTTCGTGCCCTTGCTCACCTTCACGCTGGCGCTGTCGGCGTCGGGCTTTTTGAATACATAGGTCTTGGAATTCACCTCGGCGCGGATGGCCTTGCTGAACTTCTCGATGGAAACGGAATCCTCCTCCTTCTCAGCAGAGGAACCCTCCATGTCCAGGTACTTGGTGGAAATGAAAGCCACGTTTCCGCCCTTTTCGATCATCGCCCACTGGCCGTCCACGCCCAGCACTTCCACCTTCGTGCCCTTGCTCACCTTCATGCTGGCGCTGGAGCTGCTGGGCTTCTGGAAAACATAGGTCTTGGCGTTGATGGTGGCGCTCTTGCCCTCGGCGAATGCGGCGGGCGCAAATGCCAGGAGCAGCGCGGTCAGAAGGATGAGGGACAGGATGCGGATATGCTTGCGTACATTCATTTCGGTCGTTTCTCCATATTTCAAATTTTGCGTATTTCTGTCATAAATCTGTAATATTTATAGCATACAACCGTCATCTTGTCAAGCCTTTTCGGGGGATATACGCATAAAAATCCACCATATACGCATATACGGCGGATTTTTATGTCAATTTTGTTTCAAAATTAGATTATTCTTGCAACCGGGGGATGGTTTTCGCCGGTGAGCCAGTTCATATCATCGGTGAGCCAATCCATAATTTCCAGCTGGCGGGTCTCCCACGCCACGGTGGCGGCATGCTCCTCGGGGGTGGGCTCATGGTCGAAGGCCTTCACCAGCTCGCAGTAGCCGAAGATGTGGCCGTCGCCGTACCAGATGGTGAAGTTGGATTCCGCGTGGTCCTTTACAACGCCGCCCCGGGATTCGATCAGCCGGTCGTGGCGGAGCTTGTACTCCTCCTCGCAGTCCGGCTTGAGCTTCGTGGCGAACACACGGTGGCGGATCATGCTCTTGTCCTCGCGCACCACGCCGATATCATGGTACATCTGCCGCATGCTGCCGGGCGCGCAGGCGAGCACAGCGCCCTCGGGCAGCCTGGCAAACACGGCGTCAAAGCAGCCCATGTTTTCGGACTGGCTCTCGCCGTAGCCGAAGAGATACTGCTCCATGTGCCAGATAGAGAAATTCTCCACTTTGTATTCCTCGCAGGCTGCGCGGAAATCAGCTTCCAGGGCCTTCACTGCGGAGATGGCTGCGGCGCGGTCGCCGTCCATGCGGATTACGAATGCGGTAACTTTCATTTGTATTACTCCTTTACTTCATAATCGCAGGCCACGGATGCGCTGCGCACCTCGTGCATGCGCTTCTTCACGGGTACATGCACAGGATGATCCGGGTAGGCTTCGAAGGACGCGCGGTCCTTGAAGAGGGTGATGAGGGCGAGGTCATAACTGCGCTCGCTGCCGAGGATATCGCTTCCCGCCTCGAGGTCGATCATGCCCTCGATTTTGCCCTTCATGCCGTAGAAATTCTCCACCAGCTGGGGAATTTCCGCCTTGTATTCATCCTTGATCTTGAACATTACGATGTGGCGAATCATTTTTTCTCCTCCTGTATTTCATCAATATCTATGATCTTCGGAACGATATCCCTTTCGGATACCTCCAGTATGCACATGCTGCCGTTTTTCAGCGCGCCGGGGTTCACCAGCAGCGCATTTCCCACACAGCCCGCAAAGGCGATGTGAGTGTGGCCGAACAGGGCGCAGTCCGCCCTCTGCTCCTCGGCATAGTAGGAGAGGCGGTCGTAGCCGTACTTCACGCCGTATTTATCCCCATGCACCAGCAAAAGGCGCTTGCCCTCGAAGGTCAAAAGCAGCTCCCTCGCCTCCCGGGAATAAATATCGCAGTTGCCCGCCACGAGGGCCACGGGAATATCCAGGCGCTGGCGCAGGTACATGGCGTCGTCCACCACATCGCCGAGGTGGCACACCTGGTCAAATTTTTCCCTCCTGCACAGCTCCGCAAAGCGGTCCAAATGGAACCTGCCGCCGTGGGAATCGGAAATCACCGCGATGCGCTTCATCCTTCCGCCTCCAGGATGCCGATCAGCTTTTCGATGGCGCGGGCGCGATGGGAAATGCCGTTCTTGGCCTCCGGGTCGGCGAGGCCGAAGCTCATGCCGAGGTCATTGGAATAGAACAGCGGATCATAGCCGAAGCCGCCGTCTCCTTCATATTCCCGCAGGATGCGTCCCTCGCACTTGCCGTAGGTGATCACCGGCGCATGGCCCGGGCGGCAGAGCGCCACGGCTGCGCCGTAATGGGCGGTGCGCTTTTCATCGGGCACATTTTCCAGCTCCTTGAGCAGCAGCTGGTTGTTGGCCTCGTCGTCGCCGTGCACGCCGCAGTACCTGGCGGAATGCACGCCGGGGCGGCCGTTCAGCGCATCCACGCAGAGCCCGGAATCATCGGAGAGCGTGGCGCAGCCGGTCATCTTCATCAGGGTTTCGGCCTTGATGAGGGCGTTCTCCTCAAAGGTCTCGCCGTTCTCCTCCACATCCACGCTGATGCCCATCTCCCGCATGGAATATACATCGTAGCGGTCGCCCAGCATGGCGCGCAGCTCCTTGAGCTTGCCGAAGTTGTTGCTGGCCAGCACCAGCTTGGGCTTCTTAAAGAGCACATGGGAGCGCTCGCCGAGGGCCTCCACCTGCGCCTCCATCAGCTGGGAAACGCCCTTTTCGCCCAGGTCGAGCAGCCTGTTCAGCTCATCGCGGGAATAGCAGCCGTGCTCGCCGGTGCCCTGCACCTCTACGAAGCCGAAATTGCCCTTGGCGTCCCGGGTCATCACCACGTTCATATCCACCTCGGCGCGGCTGTCCTGGGCATATTCCAGGTCCAGGGTGCACACCTTGTCCACGATGCCCACGGAAATCGCCGCCACCTGCTTGATGATCGGGCTATCCTGCATCCTGCCCTCGCGGATCAGCTTATCCACGGCGAGACACAGCGCCACGAAGCCGCCGGTGATGGATGCGGTGCGGGTGCCGCCGTCCGCCTGGATCACATCGCAGTCGATGTAAATCGTGCGCTCGCCCATGCGGGTGAAATCGCAGGCGGCGCGCAGGCTGCGGCCGATCAGCCGCTGGATTTCCACGCTCCTGCCATCCTTCTTCACGCCGTCGCGCTGCTTGCGCTGGGGAGTGGCGCCGGGCAGCATGGCGTATTCCGCGGTGAGCCAGCCGCTGCCCTTGCCCTTCAAAAAGGGCGGAACCCCCTCCTGCACGGATGCGGTGCAGAGCACGCGGGTCTTTCCGCAGCACACCAGCACGCTGCCCGCCGCCATTTCGGTATAATCCGGGATGATGCAAATCTCCCGCATTTCATCATGTTTGCGAATCATTTCCATAGCATTTGTTCCTCCAGAATATTCTCGGGTTCCATCGGAGCGCCGGGCATTCAGCCTGCCCGGCACTCCGCATTTTCCTCATTCAAAATCAAACAGCAAATTCGACTGGGTCTGGATGTAGTCGCTCTCGATCTCGGAAGCCACGTTGGCAAAGCTCGGCACCGCCAGCGCGCCCTCGCCGGGATCGTATTTCTCGCCCTCCACCAGTATCTCCACCCGCTCCACGCCATCAAACTGGGTGCAGGTGAGCACCAGCGCCTTGAGCGCCAGCCTGCCGCCATCGGTATTCTCCACCAGATCGGCAAATTCCCGGGTGAAATTCACCCGCGCCGTGCCGTTTTCCACCTGCACATCAATCAGGCCGCAGCCGGCAGGAAGCGCACGCTCCAGCGGGCTCTGGGTGCTGGGACCCTTGGCCAGCTCAAGCACCGCCGTATTCACATCCGCATTGGAATACACCATGCGGGTGACGGGAACCACCACGCTGCCGCTGTCGCAGGGGAAGTAGAGCGTGACCGGTTCAAGGGAGGCGGAGGTGGAAACCGATGTTTCCAGGTTGATCTCCCCGCGCTCAAATACGCCGGAGATATCGGTTCCGTGGGTCAGCTTATCGATCTTCTGTCCGCCCACCAGGAATTCCACCTGCTTTACGCTGTCAAACTCCGTAAGCGCCTGCACGATGGCGGTGATCATGTTGCTCTCGGCAGCGGCGTCCGCCATGTTCAGCACTTCCCTGCCCAGGTCGATGCGGGCGAGGCCATCCTTGATGTCCAGATCGATCGTGGTTCCCTCGGGCAGCACCGTGCGCAGGCCCAGCCGCGCCGCCGCCATATCGTTTTCCGGGGATTGGATCATCCGCTTCAGCGTGGCCTTTGCGATGCCGTCCTCATAATTTACGCTGCACATCACCGGCACGAGGTAGCCGTAATTGTCCTGGTAGTACACCACCGTGGATACCTTCTCCACCTCCGCCGCCTCTGCCGCAGTGGCAATGGTGCCGCCGGTGGGCGACGCCGTGGGCAGAATGGTGGGCACGGGCGTTGCATCCGGCGCGGGCGTGGTTACGGCGCCCGAAGACGCATCCTCCCCGCCGCCGAGTATGGTCCACACGCAGGCCAGCGCCACCGCAATGATCAGCAAAATCAACGCCAGCAAATAAATCTTTTTCTGGTTTCCGGTAATCTTCATCCGATACCCTCCTTCAGGCTGCCTTTTGGGTCAAGTCTATTCGGGGCTCGGACGGCTTATTCGGAATTATTTTATCATAATGCGCGCGGTTGCGCAATCTTTCAAGCTGGGGTATAATGGTAGATATTCAAATTATCCGGAGGAAAAAACATGCCCCTCGATGGATTTACCCTGGGCCTGATCGCCCGGGAGCTGAACAGCACCTTATCCGGCGGCCGCATCGACCGCATCATCCAGCCGGAGCGGGATGAGCTGATCCTCACCATCCGCAATTCCGGCGCAAACCATGCGCTGCTTTTGTCCGCCAGCGCCGGCTGCGCCCGCGCGCACCTCACTTCCGTAAAAAAGCAGAGCCCGCTGGAGCCCTTCAACCTCTGCATGCTCATGCGCAAGCATCTGATGGGCGGCAGGATCGTGGAAATCCGCGCCGTGGACTGCGACCGCATCCTTGAAATTGAAATCGAGCACATGGATGAATTGGGCGACCGCGCCAGCAAAACCATGGTCTGCGAATTCATGGGCAAGCATTCCAACCTCATCTTCGTGGGCGGCGACGGCCGCATCATCGACAGCGCCCGCCGCGTCAGCGAGGCCCTCTCCTCCGTGCGCGAGGTTCTTCCCGGCCTTCGCTACGAGCGCCCGCCGCAGCACGGAAAGCTCCCCTATGCCTCCGTCACGGAGGAAGCCCTGTATTCCGAAATATCCGGCAAGGGCGGCAGCGTGAATAAGCTGATCTCCGCAGCGGTGAGCGGCATGTCCGCCCAGACCGCCCGTGAGCTGGCCTTCCGCGCCTGCGGCAACGAGGACGCCCATTCCGGCGAGTGCGATCTGCGCGCCGTGGCGGCCTCCGTGGCTGAAAACCTGCGCGTGATCCCCGAAAACCTGCAGCCCGCCGTGCTCTTCGGGGAGGATGGCCGCCCGGTGGACGCCGTGGTCTTCCCCTACCTCAGCCGCGCCCACCTGCGCAGCGAGGCCTTCCCCAGCATCTCCGAGGCCATGGATGCATTCTACCGCAGCCGCGACCGGGCCGAGCGCATCTCCCAGAAGAGCGCCGCCATCCACCGCACGCTGAAAAACAACATCGAACGCTGCGAAAAGAAGCTGGCCCTGCAGCAGGAGGCGCTGCTGGGCGCGGAGCGCATGGAGGAATACCGCATCAGCGGCGAACTGCTGATGGCAAACCTCCACCTCGCCATCAAGGGCCGCAAATCCGTTTCCCTGCCGAATTACTATGATCCCGAGATGAAGGAGATCGAAATCGCCCTCGATGTGAAGCTCTCCCCCGCCCAGAATGCCCAGAAATATTTCAAGCTCTACCAGAAGGCCCGAAACGCCCAGACCCTCGCCGCCGAGCAGATCGAGAAAACCTCGGAAGAGCTTTCCTATCTCGAGGGCCAGATGGATAACCTCTCCAAATGCTCCGGCGAGAGCGAGCTTGCCGAGCTCCGCGAGGAGCTGGAGAAGTTCGGCTATGTAAAGCGCGTATCCAGCCGCCGCCAGATGAAGCAGCTGCCGCCCAGCCAGCCGATGAAGTTCACCGCCCCCTCGGGCAGAACCATACTCGTGGGCAAGAACAATTTGCAGAACGATAAGCTCACTTCCTCCGCCGATCTCAACGAAATCTGGCTCCACGCCAAGGATATGCCCGGCAGCCATGTGATCATCGTCGGCGAAAACCCGGATGATGAAACCATCATCTTCGCCGCGAAAATCGCCGCCGCCTTCTCCAAGGGCGCCAATTCCTCCAACGTCCCCGTGGATTACACCAAGCGAAGATATGTAAAGAAGCCCTCCGGCTCCAAGCCCGGCTTCGTGATCTACACCAACCAGAAAACCCTCTATGTAAACCCGGAAAAGCCGTCGGAAGGATAATCCAGCGTCCGGGAACAAATGCGCATTTTCTCCGTCTAACTGACAGAATCTGGAGGTATGTACTATGAAAAAACTGCTTGCTTTGCTCCTCGCCGCGCT
>JAFUPT010000094.1 GCA_017481065.1 Clostridia bacterium
TCGGCGTAGACGCCGTTGAAGGCGGTGACGCGGATTACGGTGGTGCCGGCCTTCTTTGCGGTGATCAGGCCGTTCTTATCCACCGTCGCCACGCGGGTGGTCTTGCTCTGGTAGGTGAAGCCCGCATCCTCGCCGTGGTCGGCGGAGGCGCTGATCTGGTATTTCTCGCCCACGCCCAGCTCGAGCGCGTCTGCGTTCAGCGTGATCACGCTGGGAGCCGGGGTGACGTTTACCGTGCAGGATGCAGCCAAGCCGTTGTGGGTGGTGACGGTGATGATGGCCGTGCCGGTGTTTACGGCCGTGATTGCGCCGCTTTCATCCACGACGGCGATGTTCTGATCCGAGCTCGCGTAAGCAAAGCTGGTCATGCTGCCATCGTTGATGACGGGCTTGAGCTGGGCGGTCATGCCCATGGGAATGCTGTACTCGGCAGTTTCGATCGCCACGCTGCCGGGCGCGGGCACGACGGTTACCGTGCAGCTGCCCTTCTTGCCGTTGTAGGTCTTGGCGGTGATCTTGGCGGCGCCCGCTGCCAGGGCGGTCACGCTGTTGTCGGCGTTGATTGCGATGATATCGGAATCGCTGGTCAGGGTGTATGCACCCGTGGAATTCTTGCTCAGGGCCACCTCCAGCATGGCGCTCTGGCCCACGCCCAGCTGAATCTTGCCCGTAGAGAACTTGATGGAGCTGGGAGCACGCTTGACGGTGACCTCGCAATCGGCATACACGCCGTTGAAGGTGGTGACGCGGACTACCGTGGTTCCCGCCTTCTTCGCGGTGATCAGGCCGTTCTTATCCACAGCCGCAGTGCGGGCAGCCTTGGATGCGTAAGTATAGCCCGCATCATCCCCCTGGTCCACGGCGGGGATGAGCTGGAACTTTTCGCCCACGCCCAGCTCGATGGCATAGCTGTTCAGGGTCACTGCCGTGGGAGCGGGCGTGACTGTGACTGCGCAGGCGGCGGTGTAGCCGTTGTAGGTGCTGGCCGTGATGATCGCCGCGCCGGTGTTTACGGCCGTGATTTTGCCGTTTGCATCCACCACTGCGATATTTTCATCCGAGGATTCATAAGTGAACCCCGGGTTGCTGCCCTTATCGGAGCTGGGGTTCAGCTGGGCGCTCATGCCCATGGGCAGGGAGAGGCTTTCCACATCCAGCCGGATGAAGCTGGGCGCGGGCACGATCGTGAGCGTGCAGCTGGCCTTCTTGCCGTTGTAGGAAGTGGCGGTGATCTTCGCCGTGCCGGTCTGGTGGGCGGTGACCACGCCGTTTGCATCCACGGCGGCGATCCCGGAATTGCTGGACCAGCCGATGGCTCCGGCGCTATTTTTGTTTACCGTGGCCATGAGCTGCACGGACTGGCCCACGCTGACGGTCTTTTTCTTCTCGGATATCGTTACCGAGCTGGGCGCGCGCAGGATGGTGACCTTGCATTCGGCGCTCAGGCCGCCGTATTCCACGGTGATCACGGCGGAGCCCGCGCGCTTGGCGCTGATCTTGCCGCTTGCATCCACGCTTGCATACTTCGGCTTGCTGCTGGTGAAGCTGCAGCCGGCGGTATTTACAGATTCCAGGATGAAGCTCTCGCCCACGCCGAGGCTGACCTCCTGCGCGTTCAGCACGATCTGCTTCGGCATTTCAAGCCGGAAGCGCAGCTGGTTGGAGACGACGGAGCCATCCTCCATGCTGGCGTTGATATAGAGCATGTAGGGGCCCTCGGAATAGGCCGCGGTGGGAAGCTCCACCTTCTTTTCCGTCACGACGGCGACGTTCAGGCGGACTTCCTCCTCGCCCTTTTCGGGAATTTCGGCGCTCTGGATGCGGTAGGACGCGGCTTCGGAGCCAAAGGTCCATTCGATGGTGAAGCTGGAATCGCCGGCCTCGCAGGGGATCACGGCGGCGCCGTCAGGATCATGGAACCAGTTCTCCCCGAAAACCACCATCGGGGGCATGAGAGCGGGAGCCGCAGCCAGGAGCGCGGGCTCTTCGGAAGCCGCTTCAGGCGCAGCTTCGAGCACGGTTTCGGGCGCGGGCTGGGCGCTTGCATCTGCGGAAGGTTCAATCTCCGCTTCGGCTGCGGGCTCGGTATCGGGCTCAGCGGAAGGACCGGCAGGGACCTCTACGGTGGGCTCGGCAGATGCCTCGACCGCAGGTTCCGCGCTGGGTTCCGCAGCGGGCCCGGCAGAAACCTCGATAGTGGGTTCTGCGCTGGGTTCGGCAGCGGGTTCCGGGGTGGTTTCCGCCGGAATTTCTGCGGGTTCTTCAATCGCGGGTTCTTCCGCGGCAGGCTCTTCCGCCACGGTTTCTTCCATAATGATTTCTTCCGCAGCGATGGGAAGCAGTTCTTCCGCCCCAGCAGGCATGCTGCCCAGCAGCAGCGCCAGCATCAGCAAAAGCGCAAGGATTCTCTTCATATTCCCGACCTCCATATTTTCCCATTATCCATATATTGTTATTATAATATTTTGCCGCAATTTCGTCAATTTTGCTGGAGTTAATTCCGGTGGAAGCGGAAAAGGAAGGGTCCGAAAGCATTTGCTTTCGGACCCTGAGTATCAGGAAACATAGCGCAGGATGACCTCGGCGGATTTTTCCAGGCCGATGGAGCTGTCCAGCGAAAGATTATAATTCTGGCTGTCGCCCCAGTTCAGGCCGGAGATGCTCTTGTAGTAGCTGGCGCGGGCCTTGTCGGAGTGGGCGATGTTGCGCTTGGCTTCTTCGGGGGTATCGCCATAGACCTCCATCACCCGCTTTTCGCGGTAAGCCGTGGGTGCATGCACGAATACACGCACCACATTTTCATAATCCCGCAGCACATAGTCCGCGGCGCGGCCCACGATCACGCAGCTGCCGTTATCGGCGATCCTGCGGATCACCTTGTCCTGGGCGGCTACGGCCTGCTGCACCACCTTGGTGCTCAGGTAGAGCTCCTTGAGCAGCTTCGGGGAATCGGCGTTGATATCGGAGATGAATTCCCTGTCGAGGCCGCTCTCCTGGGCTGCGAGGGCGGTCATTTCCTTATAGTAGAAGGGGACGCCCAGCTTTTCGGCCACGATCTTGCCGATCTGCTTGCCGGAGGAGCCATGTTCGCGGGCGATGGTGATGATCACACCCTTCTTGGAGGGCCAGATCACGCCGCCGGTATTGGCCTTGCCATCTTCCACGGGCAGGCGGCGCAGGAAGGCGACGGTAAGGCTTGCGGCCACGATCATGGCGATCAGGTCGGCAGCGGGGGCGGCAAAGAGGATGCCCTCCACGCCGAAGAAGCGGGGAAGGAGGATTACCAGCGGAATGAAGCACACGATATCGCGGATCATGGAGGAAATTACCGCGTGCACCGGCTTGCCCACAGCCTGGAAGAAGATGGAGCTCATCTTTACGATGCAGGTGAAGGTGACCAGCACCAGGAAGATGCGGAAGGTCTTTGTACCAAATTCCCAGTAATCCGCAGGGTTGGGAATGTTGGTGGGCGTGCCGAAGATGCCCACTACTGCCTCGGGCGCCAGTTCAAAGAGCAGCGTGGAAGCCAGGCCGATGATGATGGTGCAGCACAGGATCAGCTTGTAGAGCTGCTTTACGCGGCCATACTTCTTCGCGCCCATGTTGTAGCTGATGATGGGCTGGCAGCCCAGCACGATGCCCACCACGATATTGATGATCACGGTGAAAACCTTGCTTTCGATGCCGATGATGGCGATGGGAATATCCGCGCCGTACTTGCTCTGCGCGCCATACTTCGCCAGCATAATGTTGCACACCAGGGAGATGGCAACGATGGTCATCTGGGTGATGAAGGAGGAAGCGCCCAGCTGCAGCGCGCCGGAGAAGGCCTTGAAATCCGGAATGAAGCTGCGGCGGGTGAGCTTGAAGGTTTTGGTGCGGAAGAAATAGATGAAGGAGATCACGAAGGACGCCAGCTGGCCGATCACGGTGGCCAGCGCCGCGCCGAACATGCCCCACTTGCAGCCGAAGATGAACACGGGGTCCAGGATGATGTTTACAACCGCGCCCACCAGCATGCTCAGCATGGACCATGCGGGGCTGCCGTCCGCGCGGATTACCGCGTTCATCATGTTGGAGAGCATGTATACCGGGAAGAAGGCGAGGATCACGTTGAAATACTCGATCGCCATGCCGATGGTGTTTTCGGAAGCGCCGAAGAGCATCAGCAGCTCCTTCTTCACGGCGAAGAACACTGCGACGAGCACGAGGCTGGTGATCAGGGTCACGGTGATGCCCGTGCCGATGGATTTATGGGCGTTTTCGCTGTCGTTCTTGCCCTGGCAGATGTTCAGGTGCGCTGCACAGCCATCGCCGTAGCACCATGCGAAGGCCTGGGCGATGATGAAGATGGGGAATACCACGCCGGTTGCGGCGTTGCCGAGGGCGCTCAGCTCGCTGTTGCCGATGAAAATCTGGTCCACAATGTTGTAGAGCGCGCTGACCAGCAGGGAGAGTACGCAGGGGATGGAGAACTTCAGCATCAGCTTGGACAGCTTTGCCTCTCCCAGGAACTGGCTGTTTTCGGATGGATTCATGGAAAACCTCCTGTTTGGTATTTGGGAGTCTTTATCAGAGGAAAGCTGCCTGAAAACTGCGGCGGCCCGGGGCGGAAATCCTGCGCAGGGCAAGAAAAAACAGCGCGGAAATCTGTCCGATTTCTACGCTGTTTCCGGCTGACCGACCGAACCATTTTACCATGGGAAAATGAATTTTGATCAGCACAAATTGAAAAGACTTTGTTTCCGAAGCGTGCGCTTTATTCAAAGCTGAGACACTTCTTCGGGCATTTTTCGATACAGATGCCGCACTGGGCGCATTTGCCTGCATCCACTGCCCAGCTCTTCTCTGCCCGCACCACGGTGATGGCGCTTTCCGGGCAATTGCGGGCGCACAGGCCGCAGTATACGCAGGCATCGCCGCAGGTGAGCTTGCCCTTGGGCTTTTTCTTGATGCGGGTGCCAACGGTGATCAGCTCGTGCTTATCGCAGGCCACCATGTGGTAATCGGTGGTAAGGGTGATGGCCTTGGAGGAGCAGAAATCCTGGCACATGGCGCAGAAGGTGCAGCTGGTGTGGTCGAAGGTGTAGGTAATCTTATCGCCCTCGGGAACCTTTTCCACCGTGCGGGTGATGGAGCCGGGGGAGCACACCCGGATGCACATGCCGCAGTTCAGGCATTTCTCCGGATCATAGGAGAGCCGTCCGCGGTAGCCGGGCTTGGCCTGTACATCCACCTTGGGAAACTTCACCGTGCTGGGCTTGGAAAAGAGATTGAAGATGGCTTCTTTCAGGAAGGGGAAATTCACTTCTGCATCGCCTCCCTCTTCTGCTTGAGTATTTCAGCCGCCTTGTACAGGCCCTCGATGATGGCCTCGGGCTTCGGCGCGCAGCCGGCGACGACCACATCCACATGCACATACTTGTCCAGCGGGCCATCGATGGAATAGCTGCCCTTGAACACATTGCCCGAGCAGGGGCAGCTGCCCAGGGAAACCACGCATTTGGGCTTGGGCATCTGCTCCAGCGCGCGCACCAGGCGATCCTTGGACTGGCTGGTGATGGGGCCGGAAACCACGGCGATGTCCGCGTGGCGGGGGGTGCCGGCCAGCTTGAAGCCGAAGCGCTCGGCGTCGTAGCGGGGGGTGAGCACGGCCACCAGCTCGATATCGCAGCCATTGCAGGAGCCGGTGTTGATGTGGTAAAGCCAGGGAGATTTTGCCATGCTGTTGGCAATCATTTTCTTCAACATAGCGATCCTCCTTACAGACCCAGCCAGACCAGGATCAGGCTGAGGGATGCCAGGGCGGTGACGACCGTCCAGTAGAATTTAAACAGGTGTTCAATCTTCAACCTGGCGGTGACGGCATGGATCAGGGTCATGCACAGGATGGTGAGCACCGCGCTGATGGCGACCAGGACCAGTATGTTCAGCGCGAGGATGCCGGTATCCAGCCCGCCGAGGAAGAGGGCGGTGAAGAGCGCCGTCATGATGAACATCTTCATCGCGGCGTTCAGCTTGAATACGCCCAGGGGCAGGCCGCTGTATTCCACCAGCGGGCCTTCGCAGATTTCCGTCTCCGCCTCGGCCACATCAAAGGGCTGGGTGCCAACCTCGGCGGGAATTACCAGCAGCATGGCCAGCGCCGCGGGGAGCAGGCTCCAATGGAAGGCGCCGCAGCCGTTTGCCGCCTGCCAGGAAACGATATCCTGCAGGGAGAAGCAGAGCGCGCTTCCGCCCACCTTCTTGGCAACCGCCAGCAGGGCGATGATCAGCGGGAGCTCGTAGGCCATCATGGCAACCATCTCTCGGGAGATGCCCACCTCCGCATAAGGGGAGCCGGAGGCCGCGCCGCCCACGATCAGGGCAACTGCCGGGATGGTGAGCAGGTAGAGGATTACGATCAGGTCCGCGCTTCCGGAGAAGGCGCTGAAGCCGAATACCGGGATGAACAGCATCATTACCACCAGGCTCACCATGCCCAGGATGGGGGCGAGGATATAGGCCAGCTTGTTGGCGGCGGCGGGAATGATGGTTTCCTTGCCCATCAGCTTGAACAGATCATAGGCGGGCTGCAGGATGGGCGGGCCGATGCGCCGCTGCATGCGGGCGAGCACCTTGCGGTCGATGCCGGCAAGCAGCAGGCCCACGATGCTTACAAACAGGAAGCCGGGGAAAACCAGGATGTGAAAAAGTGCAATCAAAATATCCATTTTCTCTCGACCTCCTTATACAAAGATGAATACGAACAGGATCACCAGCGCCATCGCGGCGATTACCCACATCACATAATCATTGATGGAGCCGGAATGCATGTGCTCCATGAAGTGGAAGTAGCCCTTCAGGTCATGCTTGAAGCCCCAGAACAGGTCGCTGCCGCCGGCATGGGAGGGAACGCTCTTTTCGCCGCCGAAGAAGGTGGCGTATTTGCCATCCACAACATCCGCTTCCTTGTGCTTGATGCGGTGGTTGTTGCGGCCCAGCATGATCACGATGAACACCGCCGCCAGCACCACCACGAACAGCAGCAGCCACAGGGTGGGATTCCAATAGCTGAATTCGACGGAGGAATAGGCCATGTCCGCAACGCCGGCGTTGGCCGCATAGCCTTCGCCCAGCATTACGTCTATATAGCGGCTCACGTTCAGCAGCGCGTTTACTGCGGGGCGCAGCAGGTATTTCTCCGCGCCGTTGTAGAATACGCCGGTCACCACGCACAGCGCGGCCATGATGTACATCGGGATGCGCATCGAGAGGGGCACTTCCTTCACTTCACGGCAGGTTTCCGGCAGCTGGCCGAAGAATACCGATTCGATAACCTTGATGAAGGACGCCAGGGTCATCACCGATACGATGACCGCTACGATGGTCACGAAGGCATATACGAAGTTGCCGCTCTCCACCGCCTTGGTGTAGGCTGCCTGGTAGATGATCCACTTGGAGGCGAAACCGTTGAAGGGCGGAAGACCGGAGATGGAAAATGCGCCGATCAGGAAGCAGATGGTGGTGTGGGGCATCTTCTTGGAGAGGCCGCCCAGCTTGTCCAGGTCCATGGTGCCCGCTGCATAGAACATCGCGCCCGCGCACAGGAACAGCAGGCCCTTGAACAGCGTATGGTTCATCACATGGAAGAGGGAGCCGGTGAGGCCCAGCGCGGTGCCGAGGCCGGCGGCGGTGAGCACATAGCCGATCTGGCTGATGGAGTGGAAGGCCAGCAGGCGCTTGAAGTTGTGCTGCGCAAGGGCCATCGTTACGCCGATGAACATGGTCACCGTGCCGAAGATGGTGATCAGCATCTGCACGGCGCTCTGGTCCATCGCCTGGAAGAGCACATACACCAGGCGCAGCATGCCGTACACGCCCGCCTTGTTCACCATGCCCGCGAAGATCATGGAAATGGAGGTGGGAGCGGTGGTGTAGGAATCCGCCGCCGGGGTGTGGAAGGGCACGATGTAGCTCTTGGTGGCCAGGCCGATGAACATGAAGGCGAAGGCCAGCAGGGAAGTGGGGTCCAGATCCCCGGTGAGGATGGAGGCCACCTGCGCCATGTTCAGCGTGTGGCAGCGGGCATAAATGAGCGCGATGCCGAAGAGCGTGAACGAGGAGCCGATGCTGCCGATCACCAGGTATTTAAAGCCCGCTTCCAGGGAAACCATGCGCCCGGTTCTGAAGGCGGTGAGGGCCACGGAGGCGAAGGTCATGATTTCGATCATGACGAACATGTTGAAGATATCGCCCGTGAGCACCAGGCCCAGCGTGGAGCCGGAGAGCATGAGGTAGAGGGTGTAGTAGTGGCCGAGGTGGTGGTCCAGCTCCATGTAGCGCATGGAGTAAACGCCGGAGAGCAGGAAGGTGATCACGATCAGCAGGGCGAAGAACAGGCCCAGCGCGTCCACCTCGTAGCCGATGCCGATGGCATAGCCGCTCACCGGCTCCCAGTTGCCCATCCAGTAGGTGATGATTTCACCATCCAGCAATATCGGCTTCACCAGCGCGGCAATCAGCACGAAGGATATGCCTGCGGCCAGCAGGGTGAGGGTGTTGCGGATTATCTTGTTGTTCGTGCCGAAGATTTCCACCAGGAACGCGCCGAGGAACAGAACCATTACGGCGAGAACCGGAAAATGTACATAGGAGATCATCCGTGAAGCCTCCTTATCTCATCGGCGTTTCGGGTATTGTATCTCTGGTAGATCTTGATGATCAGCGAGAGCGCCATGGCCTCCACGCATGCGCCGATGACGATGGAGGTCAACGTGAGTGCCTGGGGAACGGGGTCCACGAAGTAAGCGCCGCTCACCAGCTCGGAAATGGTAAACAGGGGGGCCGTGCCGCCATCGTTGAAGCCGATGGACACGATGAACAGGTTGATGCCATAATCCATCAGGCCCATGCCCAGCACGATCTTGATCATATCCTTCTTAAAGAGGATGGTGTACAGGCCCAGCACGATCAGCATGATCGCGGCGAAATAATTCAGAATCATATGTATTCCGCCTCCTTACGCTTCATCGTCATCGCTGCCGGGAGCCAGGAGGCCCAGCATCAGCAGCAGCAGAAAGCCCACGCCGGTCAAAACCTTGTAGCCGACTGCGTAGCTCATAAAGGTGATGGTGCCTGCGGAGGTGAGATCGCCCACCGCGCCGGAATCAAAGAATACATTCTGGCAGAAGCGCACGCCCAGCACCACGCCGCACACGCCCAGCAGGGCATAGAGGATGGCGCCGATGGCTTCGTTCACGCGCAGCACTTCCATGTTGATGCAGTCCCGGGCGGTCTTGTAGCCGTAGCCGAGGTAGAGAAGCAGGCATGCAGAGGCCGCGATCACGCCGCCCTGGAAGCCGCCGCCGGGGCTCACGGTGCCGAAGAGGATGATGTAAATGCCGAATACCACCGCGAAGGGCAGCAGCATATCCGCGCCGCACTTGATGATGATATTGTGCTGGGAAATTCCCTTCCTGTACTTCATTCCTTTTCGCCTCCCTTCCCGGATTTGTGCACCTTGCTGACGATCACGAAGGAGCCGGCGATGGCGGTCAGCAGGATGAAGGATTCGCCGATGGTGTCAAAGCCGCGGTAATCAAATACCACTGCGGCTACGTTGTTCACCGCCATGGTCTTTTCCAGGTTGGTCTTTACGATGATATCCGAAACGCCTTCGGGATCGGATACATCATAAGTGCCGGGATCGGCATAGAGCTGGGTAACGTCCACATCCGTTCCATCGTAGGTGGGGTCCACCTCCCGGTAAGTGTAGGACATGGCGTAAATGCCGAAGGCCAGGATCACCACGAGGGAAAACAGGCAGATCAATCGCTTGGATTTCATTTCTCCTTGTCCTCCTTCTTTGTGGTTTTGCGGATGGCGATGATGAAGATCGCCGTGGAGAGCACCGCGCCTACCGACGCCTCGGAAATCGCCACGTCCGGCGCGTGCAGGATCACAAATTCCAGAGCCATCAGCGTGCCGGTGGCGCCCAGGGCGATGACGGAGGAGAGGATGCCTTCAAATTTCACCGCCAGAAAGGCGGAAACCAGGATGCCGAGGATGACCAGGGTGTTCAGGGAAAACAGCGCGTTAATCATCTTCCAGGTCCTCCTTCAGCTGGTCGCATTTCATTTCCTTCTTCGGGCGGATGCCATGCCAGTAAGCACCCTTGGCGATGGCATGGCCGGAGATGGGGGTGGTGATCAGGTAAAACGCGCCCAGCACTGCGAGCTTGATGGCCATTTCACCATTTTTCAGGATGAAGGCGCAGTAAATGATGCCGCCCAGGATCACGCCCAGCACGCCGAAGGTGGAAATATTGGTGCTGGACTGCATGCGGCAGAAGGTATCGGGCATGCGCAGGATGCCCATAACGCCGGCAAAGGCAAAGATGATGCTGCCGATGATCAGGATATCCGCCACAATTCTCATAGCTTGCCCTCCAGATACTTCGAAATCAGGGTGGAGCCCACGAAGCCCAGCACCGCCGTGATCAGGGCGATATCCAGGTAGATGCCCCTGCCGGAATAGAGCGCATAGAGGATGAGCGCCATATCGGCCAGGATATCAATGCTGTCGGCACTCAGTGCGCGGTCGGCAACGCTCGGGCCCTTGAACAGCCGGTAGAGCAGGAGCAGGGCCAGAACCACAAAACAAATGGCAAAGAACAGAAGTTCACTCATTTCCAAATCCTCCCAATCCATTTCTCCAGCCGGCCCTTGATCATTTCGCCCGCCTCCGCGGGGTTTTCAGAGGCCACATCAATCCAGTGGATGTAGTAATAGAGCTGGCCCTTTTCCTCCACGGTGTCCATGGTGATGGTGCCGGGGGTGAGGGTGATAGAATTGGCCAGCATGCTGCGGCCATATTCCGATTCCAGCTTCACAGGTATTTTCACGATGCCAGGGTTGACATTGACCTTCCGGCTGAGCGAGCGCTTTGCCACATCCACGTTGGCCTTGAACAGCTCCACCATGAAAATGCCGAGGCAGTAAACCAGCAGCCACAGCCACTTCACCGGGTTCCACAGATACGCGGGATTTTTGTGGATGAAAAACCGCGCGCTGAACAGCGCCACGCCGATGCTCACGATGCCGCCGGCGATCAGGATCTGCCCGTCGGGATCGCCGCGCAGGAGCGCCGCGATCTGTCCCGTAATCAGCAGCCAGAACAGGAAACAAACCATGGCGGTGGAAAGTACCGCCCAAACCGATGCTTTCTTCAAGGAAACACCACTTCCTCTCCAATTCTCTCGTACTTCTCGCATCAGGAAATCTTTTCTTCGATTTTCCCGCTGAGCCATTCAATCAGTGCGTTCATGCCCACGCCGCTCCGCGCGGACAGGCGGAAGATATGTATCTTCGGGTTCAGGTCCCGGGCGTTCTGCTCCACCCGGGCGCCGTCAAAGTCAAAATGGGGCTGCATATCGTATTTGTTGATTGCCAGGCAATCGGAGGTGGCGAACATCAGCGGATACTTCTCCACCTTGTCGTCTCCCTCGGGCACGCTCAGGATGGCGATGCGCGCATCCTCGCCGATGTTGAATTCCGCAGGGCAGACCAGGTTGCCGATGTTCTCCACGAAGAGCGCATCCAGCTTGTCCAGATCAAACATCGGCAGCATGTGGCGTATGGACATGGCCTCGATGTGGCATGCGCCGCCGGTCTGCAGCTGCACCACGGGAATGCCCATCGCGCCGATCTTCTCCGCATCGATCTGCCCGGCAATATCGCCCTCGATCACGCCGATGCGGTATTTCTCCCGCAGGCGGCGGATGATTTCGGTAATCAGGCTGGTTTTGCCCGCGCCGGGGGAGCCCATCACGTTCACCATGCAGATTTTCTTCTCTGCAAGGGCCTGCCGAACTTCCCGGCTCACATCTTCATTCCATTCGAGGATCTGCTTTACAACCTCGATCTTCATGCCTACTCTGCCTCCAGACTGTCCACAAAATATTCCCTGCCACCGGTGATGCGAAAATCCACGCCGCCGCAGCGGGGACAGCGTATCTTCATCCGGTCCGCTGCGCCCTCATAGCCGCAGGCCGGGCAGGCGATGGATACAGGAATCTTCTCCACCGTGAGCCGGGCATTTTCCGCGATGGTTCCCCGGCTGGCGATATCGAAGTAATACTGTATGCATTCGGGCAGCACGCCGGAGAGCTCGCCGATTTTCAGGCGTATCTCCAGTATGCGCTTCGCGCCGTGCTTCTCCGCCTCGGGCACCGCCGCGCGGATGATGCCCTCCGTAATCGCGAGCTCGTGCATATCAGCGGTCCATGCAGCTGAAGCAGGGGTCGATGCTGGCGATGATCAGTCCCGCATCCGCAATGGTATTGTTTTTCAGCATTACCGGCACAGTGGGGGCGTTTTTGAAGGTGGGCACATGGATGCTCACGCGCTTGTTTTCCTTGCCGCCGTCGGTCACAACCTTGTAGCAGAGCTGGCCCCGGGGCGCTTCATGGCGGATCATGGTTTCGCCGGCGGGAATCTTGTGCATCTTCATGCCCAGGTTGATGGGGCCCTCCGGCAGCATATCCAGCGCCTGGCGGATGATCTTGATGCTTTCGAAGTTCTCCAGCACGCGGATCACCACGCGGGAGAACACATCGCAGCTGTCAAACACTGCCTTCTCGAATTCGAAATCCTCGTAGCAGCAGTAGGGCGCGTCCTTGCGCACATCCACGGCCACGTTGGAAGCCCTCGCGTGGGGGCCGACCGCGCCGATGCGGATGGCGTCCTCGGTGGTGAGCACGCCCACGCCCTTGGTGCGCAGGGCCACGGTCTTGTCGCTTAAAAGAATATCCTTCAGGCGCAGCATGGCGGCTTCGATCTTATCGAGCATTTCCAGCACATTGCGGCGCTTTTCGTCGTCAATGTCCCGGCGGCTGCCGCCGATGGTCACCATGCCGTAGTTCACGCGGTTGCCGGAAATTTCCTCCAGGATATCCATGATGGCCTCGCGCTCGTTCCAGCAGTGCATGAACAGGCTGTCGTGGCCGATCAAATGCAGGGCGATGCCCAGCCAGAGGAAGTGGGAGTGCAATCTCTCCAGCTCCTCCATGATTACGCGGATGTACTGGCCGCGCTTGGGCACATTCATGCCTGCGATGTTTTCCAGCGCCAGCGCGTAGGTGAGGGCATGGGAGTGGGAGCAGATGCCGCACACGCGCTCCACCATCACCAGCGTCTGGATGAAATTCTTCTGCTGGGCCAGCTTTTCAATGCCGCGGTGGTTGTAGCCGATGAAAACCTCCGCATTGGTGATCACTTCGCCCTCGGTGTAAAGGCGGGCGTGCACCGGCTCCTCCAGCGCAGGATGGTAGGGACCGATGGGTACGATATAACTCATTTCCTCATTCCTCCTTGCCGCGGGCCTGGTCGATCAGCTTGTCCATGGGGGTTACGATGATGTGGCCCTGGCCGCTGATCATGTTTTCCGGCATGAACAGCCGCTTGGAAGCATCCAGCCCTTCGAAGGTCACGTCCATCAGCTCCATAATTTCCCGTTCCGGCCATTCCGCGCCCGCATCGTACACGGTGGAAATGGTGGGAAGGCTCCTTTCGCCCTTCACCTGGTAGGATTCAACGAGCGAACCGATGGCGTATTCATAGGCGATGACCGGCTGGCCATCATCCTCGATATGGCCGTGGATCATTGCCAGGGGAACGCCGCGTCCGCGCATCATGCCCGCCACGGGGATGATCTGTTCCCGGTTGATTTCGATGATCTTGTACTCCTGCATATCCTCACCTCTTACATCTGTAAGTGATTTATTTACCGATTAACATATCCTCGGCAGCTGCGCGCCGCTGAGCTTGCCCGCAATGCGGCTGCCGCCGAAGGCTGTGCGCACAGTTAGCCTGCCCGGGTGGATATCTGTAACCTCGCCGATGATGGCCGCGTTTTTGCCCACAGGGAAGCTTCTCAGGATTTCAAGCGCCTCGTCCGCCTGCTCCGGCGCGACCGCCGCCAGCAGCTTGCCCTCGCAGGCGCAGTAGAGGGGGTCCAGCCCCAGCAGCTCGCATGCGCCCTCCACGGCGGGGGAGAGGGGGATGGCTTCCTCGTTGAGTTCGATGCCCAGGGCGCAGTCCCCGGCAAATTCATTCAGCGCCGTGGCGATGCCGCCCCGGGTGGGATCGCGCATCACCCGAAGCCCCGATAGCCTGCCCAGCGCCAGCGCCGCTTCATGAAGGAGCGCGCAGTCCGATTGAAGCTCCCCGCCCGCAAGGCTTGCGTGCCGGGCCAGCATGATGGCCGCGCCATGGTCGCCCGCCGTGCCCGAGAGCAGGATTTTATCCCCCGGGCGGATGTTTGCGGCGGATAAGCCGGGCCTTCTCAGAAAGCCGATTCCGCTGGTGTTGATGTAGACGCCGTCGCCCTTGCCCTTCTCCACCACCTTGGTATCGCCCGTGACCACATGAACATTGGCCTGCCGGGCCGTTTCCGCGATGGAATGGATGATTCTTTCGAGCTGGGCGATGGGCAGCCCCTCCTCAATGATGAAGCCGAGGCTCAGGTATTTCGGTTCGCCGCCGGCCATGGCCACATCGTTTACCGTGCCGCACACGGCCAGCTTGCCGATATCGCCGCCGGGGAAGAAACAGGGCGTGACCACGAAGCTGTCCGTGGAAAACACCAGCTTTTCCGCGCCGGGGATCACCGCGCCATCGCCGAGGGGGCTGAGCGCATCGTTGCTGAGCAGGGGCAGGATCATATCCTGGATCAGCTGGGCGGTCTTTTTGCCGCCGCTGCCGTGGTCCAGGGTGATTATATCGCTCATGTTTCCACCTCCCCGTACTTGTAGGCCGCAGCACAGGCGCCCTCCGAGGACACCATGCACGGGCCCACCGGGTCCTCCGGAACGCATCTTCTGCCGAAGAGCGGGCACATGCCGGGCCGGATCCTTCCGCGGATCACATCCCCGCAGCGGCAGGCTGTGGCCGCTTCTTTCTCGGGAAATTCGATGCCGAAGCGGGCCTGCGCATCGTACTGCGCATATTCCGCCCGGACGCCGAGGCCGCTTGCCGGGATATTTCCCAGTCCCCGCCACAGATCATCCCGGGCTTCAAATACCCGCTGCATCATCCGGAGCGCCGCCGGGTTGCCGAGGGGCGAAACCGCCCGGGTATAGGTATTCTCCAGCGCGGGCTTTTTGCCTTCAATCTGCCGCAGCAGGCGGAAGATGGAGGCCAGTATATCCTCCGGCTCAAAGCCGCTGATCACGGCGGGCATTCCATATTCCTCCGGCAGAAAGCGGAAGCCCGCCTCGCCGATGATGGTTGCCACATGGCCGGGGCAGAGAAAGCCCCGCACATCGAAGCCGCCCTCGCTCACCAGCGCCCGCAGCGCCGGTTCCACGGTCTTGAGCATGGAGAACACGGAAAAATTCTTGATTTCCTGTTCGGCGGCCAACGCGATGGTGGCGGCTGTTCCCGGCGCGGTGGTTTCAAAGCCCACGCCGAGGAACACCACTTCGCTGCCCGGGTTCTGCCGGGCAATTTTCAGCGCGTCCATGGGGGAGTACACGATCTCCACCCGCGCGCCCCCGGCCCTGCGGCGGGCGAGGTTATCGCCCGGCACGCTGCCCGGAACCCGCAGCATATCGCCGTAGCTGGCGAGGATGATATTTTTATCTTCGGAGAGAGCGAGGACGCAATCCATCACCCCCGCCGGGGTGACGCATACCGGGCAGCCCGGCCCGGAAATGAGCTGCACATTTTCCGGCAGCATGCTTTTAATGCCGGATTTTGCGATGGCCATGGTATGCGTGCCGCACACCTCCATCAGCTTCACTTCGCCGGCGTCCATTCTCCGGATGCGCTCCAAAAGCGCCGCCACCTGCGGCTTACAGTTCCCGAAGCGCATCTTCCACTTCCCGGATTGCGGCAAGGTTCGCCTCCGCCTGCGCAGCATCCATCTTTTCGATGGCGAAGCCCGCGTGGGCGATCACATAATCACCCAGCTGCGCAGATTCGGTGAAATCCAGCCGTATATTGCGGCGGATGCCGTGGCGCTCGCCCACGGCGTCCTTGCCGTTTATTTCAACAATCTTCAGCGGTACTGCAAGGCACATTCGTTCCGCTTCCCCTCTCTAAAATCGCAAGCTGGCCGAAGGAAATTCCCTCGTCGTTGGTGGAAACCCGGCAATGGCGGAAGACGGCGAAGCCATCCCCTTCCAGAGCTGCGGTCAGCCTGTCCAGCAGGTACATATTCTGGAATACGCCGCCGGAGAGCACGACGCGGCCGAGCCCCGTATCCCGGCGTATCCGGGCGCAGATATCCTGCGCCGCCCGAACCAGCGTGTTCATGAAGCGCGCGGCGACCCGTCCGGCGGGAACGGCTTCTCGCACATCCCGGCAGATTCCGGCGGTCATGCTCCGGTGGTCAAGGATAAACATTCCATTTTCAATGGGGATTTCATGGGGATAAATTTCCCTGCAATCCTCCTCCGCTGCGGCCTCCAGGAGCACTGCGCCCTGGCCCTCGTAGCCGGCGGCGCTTCGTATGCCCGCGATGGCGCACACGCCGTCAAAGAGCCGGCCCATGCCGTGGCTCTCCGGGCAGTTCAAGCCTGCATCCAGCATGGCGCAGATTTTCCCGGACTCCGGAAAGATTTCCCGGGGATCGAGCCCCGCATCCCGCATAAGGCTTGCCCCGATGCGCCAGATTTCCTTTATCGCCCGGTCGCCGCCGGGCAGGCGGATGGGCCGCATCGTGCCCGCGCGGGAAAATCCTGAATAGCCGCCGGTGAAAAATTCGCCGCCCCAGGCGCTTCCATCGCTGCCAAAACCCGTGCCATCCCAGATCACGCCGATGCATTCGCCTTCCAGCTCGTTGTCCGCCATGCAGGCAGCCATGTGGGCATGGTGGTGCTGTACGGGCAGGAGGGGAATGTTTTCCGCCTTCGCCCGTCGCTGGGCATAATCGGTGGACAGGTAATCCGGGTGCAGGTCGCAGGCGATCCTTTCGGGCCTGATATCAAAGAGATGCTCAAAGAGCGCGATCTGCTTTTCGTAGTGGTCGAAGGTCTCGGCATTTTTCAAATCGCCGGTGTGGGCGCCCTGGAACAACTGTTCATTCCGGGAGAGGCAGAAGGAAGCCTTCTGCTCCGCACCGCAGGCGAGGAAGCACCCGCGCGCGCCCCGCAATTTCAGCGGATGGGGAACATAACCCCGGGAACGCCGCAGGAAATAGGGCTTTCCATCCAGCACATAGAGCAGGGAATCATCGCAGCGGTTTTCAATTTCCCGGTTGTTCAGCAGGAAGCCGTCCGCCACGCCCCGCAGCTTTTCAAGCGCCCCGGCGTTGCTGGTGATGATCGGCAGCTCGCTGATATTTGCGCTGGTCATCACCAGGCAATCCGGCCCGGCGGAGAGCAGCAGGTGGTGCACCGGCGTGTAGGGCAGCATCACGCCGAGATATTTGTTTTCGCTCAGCTGCCGCAGGGCGGCGCTGTTTTTCTTCCTTAATAATACGATCGGCCGGGCATAACTGCCGAGCACCGCTTCCTCCTCCGGGGAAAGTGCGCAGAAGCGCCGCACGATGTCCAGATCGCGGCACATGATGGCAAGCGGCTTCTCATCCCGCATCTTGCGGCGGCGCAGCCGGTCTACGATTGCCGGGTCATCGAAGCGGCAGGCGAGATGCATGCCCCCGAGCCCCTTCACGGCGATGATCTTTCCATCTCGCAGGTACTTTGCGGCAAGGGAAAGCGGGTCGCCCTGCAGACGCCTTCCATCGCCGTCGAGGAAATACAGCTCCGGCCCGCAGGCGGGGCAGCAGTCCGGCTGGGCGTGGTAGCGCCGGTCGGCGATGTTTTCATATTCTGCCGCGCCGTCCGGACACATGGCGAAGGGGGCCATGGTGGTGCTGCAGCGGTCATAGGGCAGGTCGCGGATGATGGTGAAGCGCGGCCCGCAGTTGGTGCAGTTGATGAAGGGATAGCGGTGGCGGCGGTCCGCCGGGTCAAAGAGCTCTTTCAGGCAATCCGGGCAGGTGGCCACATCCGGGGAGATGAGGGTGCTGCGCCGCGCCATCGCATGGCTGGGCAATATGGAAATGCCGCAGTGGCCCTTCAATTCCGCTGATTTTTCAATGGATATATTTTCAATGGAGGCGAGCGCCGGGGCGGAGCTTTCAAGCTCCCGAAGGAAGCCGTCCGCATTGCCTTCCGGGCCCTCGGCCTCAATTTCAACGCCTTCGGAGGTATTCCGTATCCAGCCGGAAAGGCCGTATTCCATCATCCGGCGGTGCAGGAACGGGCGGAATCCAATTCCCTGGACGATGCCGTTGATCCGAATATTTACCCTGATCCTGTCCATGCCTCCGATCCCGTCCCTCTGGATATATCATTTTTTACCCACTTATACCAATTATACCTATATTAACACATTGGTGAATAAATATCAATCTATAAATGAAAAATAATTAAGAATCCCGACAAAAAAACGGTTTTTTGTACAGAATTCTTATTAATGCCATGGCTGCGCGAAAACATGTGCGTATTGAAAACCGCGCGGCAGCGGTTGAATTTTTATGCAGGATCGGCTGGAATATAAAGGAAGGTTTCATGGATGATAACGTTCGCCGAAGGGAACGCGGGATATATAGGGCGAAGATGGTTAAGGAACAGGGATGTGGGGAACATGCCGGAGCGGTAAGGCAAGCCGCCGGTTCTGAATTGTAGCCCTTCAAGCGCCGCCTTTGGAATGGCGAACATCCCGGAAAGTATTGTACGATTCTGTAAAGTATGTTATAATATCACAAAAATAGCCTTCGATGTTGAAGCAGTTAGAAAGGTGATATTATGTATAAAATGACTTCCAAAGAGCGCTTTCAGCGCGCCTTTGAACACAAAGAACCCGACCGGGTGGTCATGTGGGATTTTCCTTGGGCAAGCACGCTGAACCGTTGGCGTAGCGAAGGCATGCCGGAAGGCGTCAGCTACGAGGAATTCTTTGATGTTGATACCGTGGGCCGCGTCGTCCCGGATTCCTCGCCGCGCTATCCCGTATCCGTCGTTTCCGAGGATGATACTTTTATCACCATCAAGAACGAATGGGGCACCACCGTGCGCAACTTCAAGCATGAAGTCACCACCCCCGATTTCATGGATTACACCATCGTGGATTGGGATTCCTGGCGCGCCGCCAAGGAGCGCATCAATGCCGACCGCGACCGCATCCAGTGGGATTACCTGCAGAAGAACTATAAAAACTGGGTGAAGGAAGGCCGCTGGCTGCTGGGCGATGTATATTGCACCTTCAACAACCTCTCCTCCGAGGTCATGGGCCTGGAAACCTTCCTGATCAATATGTATGATGAGCCCGAACTGGTGAAGGACATGATGATGCACACGCTGGACGTATGCCTCAAGCAGCTGGACATGGCCTGGGAAGCGGGCTATGAGTTCAACATGCTCAACCTTCGCGATGACCTCGGCTACAAGGGCACTGCCTTCTTCTCTGTGGATATGTACAAGGAATTCATCAAACCCGTGCACCAGAGGACCGTGGACTGGGCTCGCGAGAAAGGCATCTTTGTGCGCCTGCACTCCTGCGGCAATATCAATTCCCTCCTGCCGGAGATCATGACCGTGGGCTTCGACGCCCTGCATCCCATGGAGGTAAAGGCCGGCATGAATCCCGAGGAGGTCAAGGAAAAATACGGCGATAAGCTCGTGCTCCACGGCGGCTTCGATGCCCTGCTCTGGAGGGACAAGGAAACCATCCTGAATGAGATCCGCCGCCTGCTGCCCATCCTGATGAAGGACGGCGCCTATATCTTCGCCACCGACCATTCCATTCCCAAGGAAGTATCCTTCGATACCATGAAGGCCGTGGTTGAACTGGTCAAGGATATCGGCAGGTTCTGAACATAGAGAAAGGGCGTGCGACGCGCTTCCAAAACGCTTCGCACGCCCTTTCTTTTGGGTTCAAGCATATAATAGGAAATAAAAAATCCTGAAACAACAATGTTTCAGGATTTTCAGTGGTCTGGGTGAGAGGATTCGAATTTTTCACCTATTGAAAATGTAAAGAAACTAAGGACAAAAAAGTGTGTGTTTTCAGGGGTTTTGGAGCGATTGTGTTAAGCTGAACACAACAGAAATAAAGGGGAAAAAACGCTGGTTAGGGGAAAAATTAGGGGAAAGACAGCGCATCTCAAAGCAAAAAAACAGCCCCCGGCAGGGAGATTGCCGAGGGCTGCGGCCGTTGGGAGGCCTGAAGATATATGCGGCGTGGATGCTGGTTTATTTATCATTATAGAACATACGTTCGGAATTGTCAATCTCCCGAGATTTGTCTCTCTTTACATGTGGCTGGGAATATGCTATGATGGTCTTGCACAGAAGGGGTTGCTGTGGTGGTAAACGTTGTCCCGACCACACGCCGATGGTATTGACAAGGGGAAACCCTGAGAGATGCGGGAGAGGCGACGCCCGCCGACAGCCCACGATGTGCTAGACTGAATAGCTTTTTTAACCACCCTGCGGGTGGTTTTCATGCCCATTTTTACAAGAAAGGAGCCGCTATGGATACCATACAGCTTTTATCCAAAGCCCTGCTTGATCTGGACCGCGTGGAACAGACCGCAGGCCCGAATGATGTAGCCTATCGCAGGCAGAGTCGCATCATTCTTACTAGGCCGGATGTGCAAAAAGCAGTTGCACATGCGCTTCTAACTCCTGGCATGCCCGTGAAAAAGAAAGATAATCGAATTATCCAATAAAGAAGTCTCCAAGAAATCTTTTCTTATGTGTTTTGTATGCAGAAGAGCCGGTAACATCGCGTTACCGGCTCTTCTTTTTACTTGTAAATATCTCCACGGTTTCCGATCTGCAGGACCCGCACAGTCAGGATCGCGTTTTCGATGGTGTACAGCACGCGGTAAGAACCTACGCGCAAGCGGTACAGGTCATCATGCCCGGCCATTGCCTTTATATCTCCTTCACCCGGCAGCTTGTAGATCGCCCGGAGCAGGCGCTCCTGCTGGGGCTTCGGCTGCTTGGCCAGGAACTTCATGGCAGGTTTGTCGATCTGGATTCTCACAGCTCTACCCCCAGCGCGGCAGCGGCGTCCTCAATGCTGATAAACTCGCCCTTGTCGGGATCGTTCTGGTAGTTCTCATACAGTGCAGCACAGAAAGCGTCATCGATGGCGTCGTGTGCCGCCTGGAGCATTGCGGCGATGTTGGCAAGCTGCGTCTCAGTGAACGTGTCCAGAATGGCGATGCAGCGTTCTTTATTGCTCATGGTAACACCTCCCTGTATTCAGTATATCATATTACGGGTCGGGTATGCAATCTTCCGAGGGCGCTTTCCATTCAGGTTCGGTCATGCCCATATCCGACCGAATGAGGGCATTTATGTAACCATTGACCGATTCGCCCTTCGATTCCGCATGCGCTTTAATCTCTGCTTGACGACCTTTTGGGACAGTCAAGTTGATGCGGTCGTATGCCTTGAGAATATATTTGTTCTGCGCTCTGGTTGAAGCTTTTCCCACATAATCACCTCCGTGTACATTATACACCATCATTCATAGTTGCGCAACTATACACATTATACAAATATAGTTGCGCAACTTTTGTTATTCTGCCAATTGCATATCGTTGCGCAATGATATATAATAAACATGTCGCAAGGGCAAGGACACAAGCCCGGAAACACATAATGACCGGAAGGTAAGAGATGCTGGTGGGGTAAAGCTACGCGCGGTCTCCTCCGAGAAGAATCCCCCGGCCTGCTGAAAAAAGGAGGTAGAAAACATGTATCAGATCACAAGAGCAGAGCAGGAAACGCACATCACCTGGAACGCAGAAGAGAAGATTGCCACGGTGTATACCTGCGATCCCGCCACGATCCGCAAGCTGGATAAGCTGGCGAAGGAATGCCCGGAGGCATACCGCTGCACCTGGACGGATGACCAGTACAACGCCAGGAAGTACACGCTCCCGGCCCGGTATGTACGCTTCGGCAAGCCGGCAAGCGAAGCGCAGAAAGCCTGTGGCCGGCGGGTAGCCGCTGCAAACGCGGCCGCACACGACAAGGCAAGCGCCTAGAATCGATTCTGCGCCGAGAACGATCAACAGTGGCGGCATTTTAAGCAAGCCCACGTCCTCGGTCGATAATTTCCCTGTCCGGGGGAAACACCCTGAGAAAACAGCCATAGAGCAGGAGGAAAACACATGAGTATGAAAGACCTGGAAACCAAGGCCCGGGAGTTGCGCGAACTGAAGCGCATGCGCGAAGAACTGGACGGCGAGATTGATGCCATCGAAGACGAGATCAAAGCCCACATGACGGCCACCGATGCCGATACCCTGACCGCCGGTGAATACAAGATCACCTGGAAGCTGGTCAGCAGCAGCCGGATCGACACCGCCGCACTCAAGAAGAGCATGCCGGAACTGGCTGCGCTCTACACCAAGACCACCCAGAGCCGCCGTTTCTGCGTGCAGTAAGGAGGGGAGAACATGGCACAGAGAACCGCAGCACTCCCGGCCGAAATCATGGACACCATGACCGCAGCCGGGAACAGTTTCCTTGCAAGCTTCAACGATTTCGATATGTGCTTGCATGAAATCGCCGGCAGGATCGCAGAGGCAAGCAGCTGCCGCGCCGGTTACAGTGCAATTTTCCGGGCCGCGCTCAGCGGCGTAGCCGCAGGACTGGCCATCGGAAAGCATATCGAAAGGCAAAGGTTACGGCAATCATGAATACCCGCGATAAGCTGCGGATCATCGCAGCAGCCAACGACGCAACCGGCGCAGGGCGCGGATTACATCAGCAAGCAAATGCTAACAAAAGCTAGCAACGGCAAGCAAATGATTCCCGCCGTAATACACGGTAATCAAGCGTTATTCTCGGAGAGCCACCGCGAAACAAAGGAGGGCAAAACATGAGCACGATAATCATTGTAGGCCTTGCCGTTCTGCGTAATTGAAAATGTTGCGCAGGATATTGAAGTGATGTTTTACGCTCTTTTCGGAAAGGGTTCGTCCGTCAGGTACTTTGTACTCATCTCTGAGATATTGGAGATACCGCATGATGTCAACGCCGGAAATCTCCGTCAATCGCTTATCACCCAGCTTCGGGATCATAACTTTGAGCATGAACTCATACATCGAAATAGTTGATGGACGCAAACCTCCACCCACGACCTTCAGAGGCATCCAGATTTCTTCCGCAAATACCTGAAGGTTTCCTCGTCAGGAATGAAGTCCGCGCTCTGAACGCCATTTTGAGCCTCAGGCAGGGGAGTTGTGTATTCGCCTCCTGTAGCGACTCCGCCATGCTTCAATTCTTGCTCCCAGCGGTAAGCTTCCGCTTCGGCAAGTTTCTTTTCTTTCGCAGCCGTTAGTCCCTCAGGCGGTTTCCACGTCGTGTATTCGAATTTCTGTTTTCCTCTTGCATCCTTGCCAACAAGACAGCGAAATTTATATACTCGCCGTCCATCCTTAGTGACCCTCTTTTCAATGTTTGCCATTCCTTGAAAAACCGCCTTTCTCAAGGCCTTTCAAGGTGCCAGTGACCCACGATTTTTGAAAAAGTGACCCAAGAAGTTCAGTATTCCTAAACTCCAAGTTTAATCCAAAACAAAAGAAAAGCCTGAAACCATTGTAGTTTCAGGCTTTTTCAGGTGGTCTGGGTGAGAGGATTCGAACCTCCGGCCTCTTGAACCCCATTCAAGCACGCTACCAAACTGCGCTACACCCAGATATTCAGTTGTGCGGGCGCTTGTCCCTCGCAACAGAATATATTATATATCACTCTGGATAATTTGTCAAGGGGAAAAATCAATTCCGTTGTAAATATTTGGCGTAGCGGTGCGCGCGGCCGGTTTTACAGGAAAAACGGCGAAACATGCTTGACGCGGGGGCGGGTGTTTCCCTATAATAAAGGAGCAGTTCGTGCGTGTCTGTGGTTGAAAGTCGATGCCAGGCGCGGGCAAAGCGATCCACGTAAACCGGCAAAAGTCCGGCGAGCATGGCGCGCCTTAGAAGTAAGTCCTGCCGGCCAAAAATTTCTTCCGAGAGGGTTAGTAGTGGGGAGGCAGAGTCCTTATGAGCGAACGCTCCAGCAGGCGAGTGTGGGGTCAAAGACCAGGTCAGGCGCGCGAACTGCGTTTTTATTGTGAATTATGCACTGTTTATTGATTGAAAGCATGCATAAATTGTTCGAATTTATAATACATAAGTTAAATACGGTCTTTGCACTGCACAAAATAACGCATAGATTAACTTAAAACATAGTTCATCATCTGGTTTTTAATTTCACCCAGTCTCGCCGGTTCGACTTGAATGTATCGGTCTGTCGTAGTGGTTCTGGTATGCCCAAGACAAGCTCCAATCGCTCTTGTTTCAATGCCTGATGCGTGAAGCATGGACGTGTAAGAGTGCCTTAATTGCCGTGCATCAAGGTGGGGCAAACCAGTATATTCCCGGATTGCATCCCGCAGGGTGTTAATATCGTATTCGATCAACAATTCTCCGTTTTCATCTGCAATCAGGTAGCCGTTTGGCTGCTGATATTTGAGTAGGACGGTTTGAAGTGTACGTGCGGTCACTGCCTTTCGTCTTTGGTGGGCCTAGCACCGGGCGGCTTGACGGGTAGGTAACTGATCTTTCGATATGCAAAAAGCCAGTATCAAAGTCGATATCCTCCCATCGGAGTCCCAATGCTTCCTCACGCCGCATACCAGCGTACAGCATCAAGGCAAGCCATAATGCCATGTTTTTGCTTGGGGCGATTCTGATCTTGTCAACCAGTTCCCGTACTTTCTCCTTTGGCAAGGCGGTAATACCTTTGCCTTCCTGACCGCCGTACTTGATGGAACTGCTTTTTGTCGGGTTCCGTTTGACCAACTCTTTTTCGACTGCAATATTAAACATCTGACTTAGGAAATTGACTTTCTTTTTGATGGTGTCTGTGGTCAGATGCTGCATGGAGTTTATGTAGTCCTGTATGCGGTCTGTGTCGATGAACTCGATGGGTTCATCACCGAAGAAGGTGCAAGCATCATTTAACCATTTGAGTTGAATTGTATTATGGGAGAAATCACAACGATGGTTTCCAATACCCGACCACCGCACGACCAGCACATATACGAATACTTCTACACTATTCATTCGTGTATTGCGGTAATTTCCGTCGATTTTCCAATGTTTTTTATCTCATAAAAGGACCCGCAGAAATGCGGGCCCTTTTATGATGTCCGGAAATATAGTTTTACTTCTTCGTCACGCGGGCGAATGTATCAGCGAAATAGATTTCGGTTGCGAGAGCGCCGTCGATGGTTTCGCTCCAGAGGATGGTGCCGTCTGGCGAGATGACGCCCTTGGTCCAGAAGATGGCGTCCACGCGGCCGGAGGCCAGGGCAGTGCTACGAGCGGCGCTGTCTACCTGCATGGTTTCAATGTTGACCTGTGCGCGCCGTGCAATCTCCGCCAGAACTGCCATGTTAAAACCGGCGGGCGTGCCGTCCACCGCTACATAGTCCATGGGCGGCAGGTCGCCGGTCACGGCCACGCGGATGATCTGTGCACCCTTGATTTCGGGCAGTTTGACAGGC
Organism: Clostridia bacterium; assembly: GCA_017481065.1. The sequence continues at coordinate 25,566 of JAFUPT010000094.1, forward strand.
TTTGGATCGCTGTAGATGCAGGCCTGCAGCTCGTTTTCAATCAGGCTGTCCAGGGTACCGTCGGCTTTCATTTCCGTCAGGGCATTGTTCAACAGATCGTAGATATCCCTGTTTTCTTCCATCACCATCATGCAGAAGGAATCTTGGATCGGCATGACATTGGGAGTCCACTGCAGGCTGTCGTTGCGGGCGACGATATACTGAGCAACGCTTGCATTCACGCCGAGGGCAGTTACATCGTCTGCGTTCAGCGCCATCAGCATGGTGGTCAGGTTGTCGAATTCGATCTGACCGCTCTGGTTAGCCATCATATTCTGCACGAAAGCATCGGTCTGGTCATCAAGGTACTGTGATTCCTCTGCCATCTGCGGCAGGTCCTCAATGCCGACGCTGATCATGCTGAGACGGCCGATGATCTCTCCCTCAGCGAGGCAGGCCATGGAAAACAGCAATACCAGAGCCAGAATGCTTGCCAATGTCTTTTTCATGATTGGAATCTCCTTTTTTACATCTCTATGCGAAGGACGTTCGCGCCGTCCTCGTAGCTGTGGGTATAGTTTTTCGCCGTGTACCGGATGATCGTCACACCCAGACTGTCATCATCCGCACTACCGGCAAAGGGATTGAAAGCTTCGCCTACACATCTGCAGCTGATCCGGATTTCCTTTTCCGCCTCAGAATATTCGATGGCGATATCCATGCTAATATTCTCTTCGGCGTGTGCGATCATTTCATACACCAGTTCCTCGGTGCACAGCTGGAGCCTGTACGCAGTTTTGCTGCCCAGACCATATCTTTCTGCGAAGCTGTAGATGCTGCCCTGCAGCTCCATGAGGTCAAATTCCCGGCTGGAGATATGGTGGGTGAGGAACTTCATTTTTCGGATGAAGGCGATGGTCTTCTGGCCGCTGGGATGATCGAAAATTTCCTCCGGACTGCCCTGTTCGTAGATGCCCTTGTCGGCAAAGAAGAGTACGCGGTCAGCAACTTCCCGGGCAAACTTCATCTCGTGAGTAACGATGATCATGGTCATGCCGCGTTTGGCTAGCATGCGCATCGTGGCCAGCACTTCGCCCACCATGGTGGGATCCAAGGCCGATGTGGGCTCGTCAAAGAGCATGATTTTCGGCTCCATCATCAGGCAGCGTGCGATGGCGATGCGCTGCTTCTGCCCGCCGGAAAGCTTGCCCGGCATGGCATCCGCCTTGTCCAGCAGGCCCACCTGGTTCAGCAGAGCACGTGCCTTTTTCTCCGCTTCCTCCCGCTTCATGCCCAGCAGGCGTATCGGCGCAAGGCACAGGTTGTCCATCACATTCATGTGGGTGAACAGGTTGAAGTTCTGGTATACCATGCCCATGCTGCGGCGGATTTGGTCCACGTCCGCATTCCGGGCGGTGATCTCTTGCCCGTCGATGAAAATCTGTCCTGCATCCGGTCTTTCCAGCAGTTCCATGCATCGCAACATTACACTCTTGCCGCAGCCGCTGCTACCGATGATGGCGATCACTTCGCCCTGTTCCACCGTAAGGTTCAGGTTTTTCAATACCTCTGAATTGCCGAAGGACTTGCATAAGCCCCTGATTTCAATCAAACTCATGCTGCATCCCCCTTGTTTCGCTTCCGATCGGTGAGTGCAAATAGGATATTCACCCCGTAGGACAGCGCCAGATACAGCAGCATACCCACAATGATCATGAATAGCGGTTGCATGGTGCGGGCGGAGATATTGTTGATCACGCGGGTAAGATCGGTGATGGTCACATATCCCACCACACTGGTCCATTGGATCAGGTTTACGATGGTAGATTGGTATATGGGCCGGGCAATTTTTATTGCCTGCGGCAGTGTAATCAGGCGGAAGGCCTCCCACCTGGAGAATCCCAAAGTGCGCGCGGCCTCCACCTGGCCATGGTCTGTGGCGTCCAGGGCGGAGCGCATCAGCTCGGCAATGTATGCCGCTGTATTCATACCGAAGGCGATCACCGCAATCATCCAGGCCTCCATCGGACTGCGGGCAAATACTACATAGTAGAGTAGCAGCAACAGCATCAGCACCGGGGAACCCCGCAGTACGGTGATGTATATCCTGGCCGGTACGCGCAGGATTGCGGTCCTGGTCCTGCGCATGCCGCAGATCAGTGCGCCCAGCAGCGTACCCAGCACCAGCGAAAGCGCGGAGATCTGCACCGTGACCCCAAGCCCCTTCAGAATCGTCAGCCACGCGCCGCCGTCGATCAGTATTTCATAGATTCTGTTGAATAGCTGCATATCAGCCACCGCTTTCCCCTAAAAGTCCATCGCTATAAGCCTATTATAGCATTGAGGAAAATACATTTCAACCCGGTTCCGGGAATGGGGGATATACAAATGAAAAACCATCTCCAGCCGTTCATCTTCGGAGAAGGCAGACGGACTAGAACTGGTTCTATCACAAAAATCCAGGGAATCCTGACGCATCGTGTGATGCGGCTGGGATCCCTTTTACATATACAAATAATAATCCCCTGTCATCTGTTTAATGGGATGTAGCAGGGGAAGGAGGAAATTATGGAATTTTCTATTCACAACCTGTGTGCAGGTGAAATAACAACTATGCTCTCAACGAATCGATCCTTGGAGCATGAGCAGCACGTTTATGATTTTGCTTTCTTTGTGGAGATCGCCATCAAGAAGTTTTTCCCGATCCTGTTTGAGGAGCACATGAAGCAGTACAACGAAAAACTGAAAATAGCCTTTGAAACCTATCTGAACGGCAAAAAAATCCATGATAGCGATATTGACAAGGGTGTATCTGAGATTCTTCAGAAGGCGATTGATGATGCGGGACAGAGTATAAAGATCAGTTTTTGATCTTTTATGCTCTGTTTTTGCTTGGTTTCACTCTGATTTTACCCAATTGGACTCTGCTTGTACTCATCCGGACTCGGTGGGGCTCTGTTTGAACTTGGCTGGATGATTTTGTAAACCAAATCCTTCTGTAAACTGCGGTATAATGTAAGAAAGAAAAACTTGCACCAACTGTAAATGAAGAGGGTTGAACTATGATCGAGATTTCCGGCGTTGACCGTATTACTGCAACTACTGCGCGGATTACCGTGTTTGATGGTTATGAAGACGGCGGGCAGAAGCGCAGGAAGAAGACTGTGAACATTCCGAAGCGCATACAAGGTAAGGAGGACAAGGTTCGGGACTGGCTGATTGCTGAAAAAGTACGGTTTGAAAATAAGGTGGATCGCAAAGAGGTTGGCAATCGTGTGATGACTGTGGAAAAGTGGGCCGCAATCTGGCTGGAAGAATATATAAAGCCGGATCGGCGAATCGGCACATATGATAATCATGCCAGCAACCTGCGCCTGCATATCTTGCCGGAACTCGGCAAGGTGAAGCTGGAGAACCTGAACCCACCGAAGATCAAGCTGTTTGCAAATAAGATGGCGAAGAAAAGCAACGGCAGGGGAGGGCGCTTGTTCCCGATATCTGTTGGCAACATCCGGCGCACGCTATCTGCTATGCTGGAAACGGCAGTCGAACAGGAAATCATGGTCAGCAATCCGGCCAAGAAAGTGACATGGATTTCAGAAGGGAGAAAGAAGGGAAAGGCATTGACGCCTGTTGAATATAAGATTCTGTACAATGCAATACAGCATGAGCCTTTGGTTTGGAGGACGATGTTCCTGCTGATTATGACGATGGGCATGCGCAGGGGTGAGGCAGTTGGCCTCGACTGGCGCAGCGTGGACTTCAAAAATGAACAGGTACATATCGTCCAGTCTGCTATCTCAACGGCGAAGCACCGAATGATCATCGGCCCGACGAAGACGGGTGCGGGTGTGCGCAGCAACTACATCCAGCCGGATGTGCTTGAACTTCTGAAACGACTGAAGGCAGAACAGAAAAAGCGATACGCCTTCTATGGCAAGGAATGGTCGCAGGACTATCCGGTATTTCTGAATGAGGAAATCCTGGAACGCATTCACCCGGACAGTGTAACGAAACGCTTCGAGAAATTGTGTAAACGAATCGGCTTGAAGATGCGGTTGCATGACCTGCGGCACAGCTATGTTTCCGCAGCCATCCATCAAAATGCGCCGATTACGGAAATTGCCCGCCAGGTTGGGCATGCCAGCACCGATGTAACCCTGCGAATCTATGCCCATGCATTCGGAAATGAACTGGAGTCTAGTAAAAATGTCTCAAATTTAGTGCGTCAGGCATACCAGAATTTGTGACTTCTGTATCACAAATAAACCCCAAAACAAACCCCAAGCCCGAAATTTCCCACTGGTCTTTTTCAAAAATGGCAAAAAACAAGCCCTGAAAGCACAATATACTATGCTTTCAGGGCTCTTTTTCCTGGCGTGCCATGCGCGACTCGAACGCGCGGCCTTCAGAGTCGGAGTTGACCCTGAGGGCCTTTTCTAAGGCCAAAATCGTGGATTTATCGAGAAAAAATCCTTCCAAAACCATGCTCGAAATTTTTGAATAAACCCCAAAATAAACCCCAAACCGGGTATTCAGAGTCGGGAAGGAATCAGGCTGGCTTAAATATAATCAGGAGATGCAGAAACCTCCTGATCTATTTTATTCCAGGCGAGTCCGGTGAAGTCCGGTTGAGTAAAAACAGAGTAAAACAGCAATAGAAGCGAGTCCAAATGAGTACGTTGGAGCAAAAAACAAGTGAATATGAGTCGGAATTGCGTGTAAAGGAATCTCATTAGCATAAAACAGAGCAAATGTCAAGGAAAAATGTAAAATATCTGTCCTTTTATAAGGACAGATGATATTGCATAATATGGCCATCGGGTGAGGCAAGCGAAAGCAAATAAAAACCGGCCTCACAAAGAAAGGAAAACCACAATGAGTAAGAATGTAGAGCAGAGCGTAGTAAAGACTGTAGCCGCCAAGACTGCTATGAACGCCTACGAAATTGATCACATTAAGGGCAGGATCTATTTCGGACGCCAGTTTATGAAGAAGGCCAATGAATACGGCTCTCCTGAGTACATTACTTTCCTTGGTCTGCGCGCTGATTTCCCTACCTACAAGATCGAGATCCGCGATAACAAGAAGTCCGATATCCGGATGTCCATGAAGGGCCTGACCCGCGCACACATGGAGAAATACATCCTTTCTCTTGTAGATGGCAATACGAATTCTGATAAGTACGCTGAATTCAAGAAGATGTACGCCTTCTCCAAGGGCCAGCTCAATCCCTACATGTTCCTGCGCAACTGGTTCATTAAGACCTATCCGAACTGGGATGGCAAGGAAGAACAGCGCAAGGAAGCCCGCAAAAAGCGCGATGAAGCCAAGGGGTTCCTGATGCTGGATAGGATTGAGGAAGAGGAACTCAGAAACGAAGCTGCTGCGGAAGAAGCGGCGAAGGAAGCCGAAATCGTTTCTGTTGGTGCAAGTGTGACCGATGGTCAGCAGTAATTGCTGCTGACAGAAAGGAGTAAACGTTATGTCTACTGCTCTGGTTCTGACGACTCGTCGTCCTGTGGTTGATCATTTTTCTAAGACGATCACCGTAACTGAATCCTTCATGCGTGCTGCATCCAATGTGGAGAATGGCGAATGTGCCTATCTGCAGAAGCTCAGGGAAACCTGTCCTGGTTATGATCTGGTCTGTCGCAAGACCCGCAAAGCCTCTAAAGCCCCCAAGAAACTCTCTTACGATAAAATGCGCAAATACATCCGCTGCCTGCGCGATTCCACAAGGCTGTTGGAATTGTTCGAGCGCGTGGTGGATTACGGCAAGGCCCTGGATAACGGTTATCAGGTTGTATCCGAGTGGTTTGCCAGCACTTTCCCGGATTACGGTTCCGTGCCTGATTTCGATGCGGAGGGTTTTCCTATCGTAGAAACCTGCTTGGTATCCTTTGCCGATTTGCAGAAGAAGGCCAAGGTAAAGCAGCCTCAGGTGGAAGAAAAAGAAGAACCCGCCGAAGCGAGCCTTCAGGTTGTTAGCGGACTGTAATTCAGTCTGTGTAGAAGGAACTGATTTCCTTCAAGTAATTGCGCATCTCTTCTCGAACACTTTCGGGACGGATGATTTGGACATTCTTGCCCAGTCCCAATACCCATCCGAAGAACTGCGGGCTGACGGAAATAGGAACGGAGGTGAGGAAATGGTGTTCATCGTCGGGTATGGTTAGCACATCGCCGAAGCGGTCATAGACCACGCTGCGCATTTTGTTGGTAAAACGCATGGTCACTTTTACAGTATCCGGGCTGTTTGAAAACATGCCGAAGGTATAGCGCGTATAGTTACGCATATCGATCTTCTGGATGGTCTCAAAACCGTCTCTCTGAAGATCTTCCGAAACAGTTACGTTCTCCATCCGGTCAACACGCCGGATCTCGCTGCGGCTTTTCTCAGAATTGTAGGAAAGCAGGTAATACTGATCGTCCGTGTAGATCAGGTTGTAGGGACTCGCATGGTACACTTTGCCGCCGTAGCGGTAATGCTTCTTGCCATCTTCAGTGGCATATTCGGCATACTTGAAGCTGACCTGCCGATCTGCAGCGATGGCTCGATACAGGGTATCTACATTGTACATCGTCTGCTCATTTTTACTCTTTACGTTGACCGTCAGCAGTTGTCGGTTCAACTCTGCTGCCTGATGCACACTGCAGAATTGCTTCAGCCTGCGAATCAAGGAAGCAGCCTTTTTCTCGGAAACGAAACTGGAGGCATAGATGATATCGATCATCATCTTCAGTTCCGGGAACTCAAACAGGGGAGAGCAATAATAGTATTTGTATCCCCTTTCCGCGCGGATAATTTCGAAGCCGTAGTCGGACAAAACTTCAATATCATCATAGAGTGCTTTGCGGGTCGTGTATATACCACGATCCGTCATTGCTTTTGCGACGGTTGTTAACGAAACGGGATGCTTTTCATCCGTATTGATGCGCATATAATCCATGAAATATAGCAAGCGCATCTTACGATTGGTCACTTCAGCACCATTGCGCGGTGTGGATTTCTTTTCCATGGTGGCACATCCCTTCAACTTGCTGTTTCCATTATACTATACAATTCATTGAATGCAACTCAATAGAGTGAAATGCTTGACGGGGAGCAAATATTTCACTTCCAGTACAACCTGTAGTATAATTATTATAGAAAGAGCGAACGAATGTTCTTTTAATACCACCAGGAGGTACTGCCTATAGATGTCAGAAACATATAAGCAAGCGCCCCGTTTGATTCACCGGGGCAGCAAATTCAGAAATCAAAGTCCCAACTTTTACCAGCTCCCGCAGAACCTGATGAGCACCATCTTTTACGAACTCAACGGCAAGTGCGGCAACCAGATCAAGCTCATGTGCGTCTTGATCGGAACAGCAGGCAACGGAAGTTTCCGCGTCAGTCAGCGATGGATGATGGAACAGACCGGAATGGATGAAAGCGGCTACAAACGCGCCCGCAAGGCCCTGATAGATCGCAAATGGATTTCCCTTGAGAACGGATGCCTGTATGTGAACTTCGATGAGATTTGGAACCAGCGATATCAAGCCCCACCTGATGCCATAGCGTCAGGATTCGATGGGGAAGCATCAGATCCGGATGAAACACCCTCGGGCGGTGATGCCTGGGCATCAGGTATCCCCACAGGCATGAAAGCCCCCGCATCAGATATGGGATGGAGTGATGAGACGCCCGGGCCTGACAACACTCCAGGGTGCATCAGATCAACCAGGGATGCATCATGCGGAACCGGGGATGCATCAGATCCCAGCCGGGGTGCGATGACAACACCTATAATAAATAATAATATAGAAGAACATAAAGGTTATAATACAAAAGTTTTACCGCCGCACGCGGCGGTGGGGAGGCATGAAGGCAGGGAACCTGAGCGCCGGAAGAAAATGCTCTCCTATGATTTCCTGGATGATGAGTAATCCGACAGAGTTGTTTCTTTGACTCTTCCTGCAAGCTGTGTTATAATATTAATATAAGGTAAAGAAAGAACTTTTTCAAAGAACTTCTATTTCAACCATTTTCCAATTTATCTACTCACAAGCCACAACCCAATAGTCCCTCGGAAGGCCGATTTTCAACGAATATGATGCGGCCTTAGCCACTGCTTTGCCCATTTGAAGAAATTTGACCGCGCAATGCGCAGAAAGGAAGCTACACTATGAAAATTATGATGATCCCCGGCGAACGTAATGAAGAACTGATCCTGAAGGCACGTGAAGCTACTGCCGCCTATCTTGCAGATGAGAACTCCGATGCCATTGACAACCTCATCGATGAATACGGACTTGTTGACGCATTTGATGCTCTATACTATGCCTGTGAAAATGGAGAAAAAATGCTCCGGCAGCTGACCGATTATTTCCTCGATCTGCTGTATTGCGATGAAGCAAACAGCTATATCAGCCGCATGACCGGCATTGAACGATAAAAACTATGCCAATACGCATAAGAACAGAAAGGAAAGAAACATGAAAATCAAAGTAATCATCGAAAAAGAAAACTGGTCTGAAGAAGCAATTAGCGAAGCGATGAACGATCCGCGCAGTATCGAAGAATATGAAGACTTCAGCGAGCGTCTGGAATTGGCAGCACTTGCATGGGCAAGAAAGCAAAAGCAAGATATCAATTGTTGTTCAGGTGATAGCGAAGAAAAAATAGCAGCATACGATATCAGTGAAGGTATTGAAGCGTATTTCTATGACTGCATGGTGGATAACTATATTGCCTATTACGTCGAGGAACTTACTGCTGTTTGAGTGTTAATTACATGACAGCCGAATACATCTCCACTCACGATCACGCCTACAATTTCCTCGTTTACTATTTCCTGCCCGAACTCTCCGAAACAGAATTTGACCCTTCTGCCACCGCAGGAGATGAATGTTTTCCTGTCTCCCAGTACATGGCGGCGTTGTTGCCGCACGAACCTCACTACAGCGAAATAATCAGACGCATACAGTCCACGCAAAAGGTGCGCGGCGATGAATGAAGCGGGTGCTATCAGAACCTCGAAATTGCCTTAGAAATTCCAAACAATATGCTTGCGAAACGCTTGCAATCTGCAGGCGTTTTTGCTATTATATTCGTAGGAGGTGTTTGAAATGGCAAGAACATCCAATGTGTTTGCCCGCGTTGAGCCTGAGATCAAAGACCAGGCGGAGCAGGTGCTCAACCAGCTTGGCATTCCCATGTCCAACGCAATCGGGTTATTTCTGCGGCAGGTTGTGCTGCAGCGCGGCATACCCTTCGAAATGAAGCTGCCGGAGAAGAAACTCCCGGACTACAATACCATGACCGATGAACAGTTTGATGCAGCGATCATGCGCGGCATGATGGATATTTCCGAAGACAAGGTCATGTCCAGCGCGCAGGTCGCCGATATGATAAAGCGGGAATACGGCGTATGAACAAATGGAACATCGTATATTCTGAACAGGCTGCGCAGGATTTGCGCGATATATACGAATATATCGCCTATAACCTGCTGGAGACTGAAACGGCAGCCAAGCAGGTACAGCGCATCATGGCTGACATCCTGAAACTGGAAACGCTTCCGATGCGGCATCAGCTCTATCATAAGAGCCCGTGGAAGGAGCGCGGTCTGCGGGTGCTGCCAACAGATAACTTCCTGACCTTCTACCTGCCGGTGGAAGAGCAGAGCACAGTTGCGATTGTACGCATTATGTACGGAAAACGGGATATTGACGCACAACTTTAAGGAACGACAAACGGAGACACAGAAATGTGCCTCCGTTTTTTACGTTTTATGTGATTTGCTGTGATATGAGTGTAGTTTATATAGGGTGAACCAGATTTCCCGGAATATAGCCCCGGGGGAGTTCTTAGATCTTCGTACCGTCTTTGAATTCAAAACCAAAGTAATACGAAGCCTCAAGTGCTGCAGCGATCTTTTCCATTTCTTCAGAGGAAAATTTGCCTGTCTTCATTCGCTGATTAAATGCCTGCGGACTGGAACCGACAGCTCGGGCAAGGTCTGCCTCGCTCATGCCCTTGTAGCCAAGGGCCATTTTTATTTTCTGAGATATAGTCATTTTCATCCCTCCGATTCTATTATACAGGGTTCCCTTTCATTCGTCAATGATAATTAGAAAAAATAAAGAAAAACATTGATATTACTATTGGCAAAATAAAGATTATCCTTTATAATGTAACTATAAGGTTGATAAATTCAATCTTGTAGATCACGAAGGAGGAAACTACAATGAGCAATCCCAACATGGAAACCAAGGTCAAGGAACTCCTCGAGCTCAAGCGCATGAAAGAGGAACTGGAAGCCGAGATCGCAGGCGTGGAGGACGAAATTAAGTCCGTCATGGGCGAAGAGGAAATCCTGCTGGCCGGTGCATTCAAGGTCACTTGGACGCCTTACATTTCCAGCCGCTTCGATTCCACCAGCTTCAAGAAGGATTACGCAGAGCTGGCCGCAGCCTATACCAAGACCACCACGACCCGACGCTTCAGCGTGAGGTGATGGCAATGGTTACGAGCGTACAGCAAGATATCATGCGGCTGGTGGTTCGCGGTTCCTTGGAACTCCTGCTACACGAAAACGCCGACATGATCGATATTTTCAACGAAGCCAACCGGCCCGACCTGATCGCAACCCTGAACACCTTCGAATCTTCTTTCATGTGGCTCAAGAAACAGCTTGAGGCCGCAGAAAAAGAAAGCGCCTGAGCAGCTACCACACCACTCAGGCAACGCAACCCAAGAACCTGTCACAGAACCGGGGAGCACATTCATTCTACCACAATGGATTGCTCCCCACAATAGGAAGGAGCAAAAAATGGATCTTTATCAGGAAATCACTAATCGCATCATGGAACAGATGGAAGGCGGTGTCATCCCGTGGCAGAAGCCGTGGGTATCTTCCGGAAGCTGCATCAGCTACGCAACTGGCAAGGCCTATAGCCTGCTTAACCAGATGCTGCTGGGCCGTCCCGGAGAATATGCAACCTTTAAGCAGGTACAGCAGGCAGGTGGCAAAGTTCGCAAGGGCGAAAAAGCCAGCATGGTCGTGTTCTGGAAATGGTTGGAGCAAGAGGACGAAGAAACAGGAGAAAAGCGGGAAATCCCCTTTCTCCGCTACTACAATGTCTTCCACATCGACCAATGCGAAGGGCTGAGCGCCAAGCATGTGCAGGAGCTGCCGAATGTCGTTTCTGCGGACGAAGCCGCAGAAACCATTATCACCGGGTACATCCAGCGTAGCGGCGTGAAGCTGCAGCATGTGGAAGGGGACAGGGCCTTCTACCATCCGTCCTCCGATTCCATCACCCTGCCGCTGCGGGCGCAGTTCAAGGCAACCTCCGAATATTACTCGACCGCCTTCCATGAGATGGTACACAGCACCGGCCACAAGTCCCACCTTGACCGTCTGGAGAAAACCGCGTTCTTTGGTTCGGAAGCCTACAGCAAAGAGGAACTGATCGCAGAAATTGGAGCGGCAGCGGTGGTGAATCATGCTGGGCTTGAAACATCCCGCAGCTTCTGCAACAGTGCGGCATACGTCCAGAACTGGCTACAGGTGCTGAAAAATGATAAGCGCTTCATCGTCAGCGCCGCAGGCAAGGCAGAGAAAGCAGTCAACCTGATTCTCGGATAAACAGACAAGCGGCTCGGAAAATCTCCGGGCCGCCTGTAAAATCAAACATTACTCTTCTTGAATACTTAGAAATCCGATAAAGAACCACGGAAATCCCTGCAAAACTGTAAACAAAACCGGTAAACGAAACGAATCTCGGCGGCAGGGGTTTCTTTTACAGGAGGTAGAACAATGAGCAAAATCTGGGGATATGCCAGATGCAGCACCAACGAAGATAAACAGGACATCACGCGCCAAATCAGGGAACTGAAAGCTGCAGGCGCAGAACAGGTGATTCATGAATACGAACATGGTGATGCTAAGGTGAAAGAAAACCTGCAGATGCTTTTGGACAGCGCAGAAGCTGGTGATACAATCATCACACTGGAAGTCAGCCGCCTGAGCCGCAGCACAAAACAACTGTGTAGCATTATCGACATCATCAAAGAGAAGCACCTGCGGTTGATCATCGTCGGTAGCATTACTATCGATTGTCGCAAAGGCGATATCGATCCAATGTCCAAAGCCTTCCTTGAAATGAGCGGCGTTTTCGCAGAACTGGAGCTCTCCATGATCCGAGCCCGTGTCAAATCTGGAATGCAGAATGCACGTGAAAAGGGGAAACGCCTTGGGCGCAAACCGACCACCAAAGATGATATTCCCGCAGTATTCTACAAGCACTATCCGGCTTTTATGTCCGGCACACTGAATGTATCAGAGCTGGCAAGGATATGTGGGTTGAGCAGGCCGACGGTATATAAGTATTTGAGGATACTGACATAAAAACAAACTTGCGATGAATTCGCAAGCTTGTTTTTAATGAATTATGGCTGACCTAGCATTGTCAATGCTGCTGTGCCTAGCAGTTGGACGACTGCGCCATAAAACCAACCATGCTTTTCCATATGATCTGAGATTCTTTGAAAAAGTCTTTTCTGTTTTGGGATAGTACGACTGGTTTCAATATTCGAAATCAATTCTTTTACTTCTTCAAGTAAGTCATAGAGGACTTCTTTTTCCTCTCCACCATTTTCGTCGATCAATTGCTTAATTTTTTGAACTGAGTTATCGACAGATAATGTTGAATTCGACACATCTCCATAAACGAGATTTCCATAGTTGTTTATGATACTTTGTGCTTTTTCTTCTTCGTGCTTTTTTTGCAAAGCAAGTGCTTGTTCTTTGCTGTCAAAATACGACAAGGCCTGTGGAAGAAGAATTAGATAATTTGTGCTGATATACATTTCAAGCCCATTGATCATTCCGTAGTTTTTCAGCTTTTCTAGTTCGGTTTCCAATGAAGCTTGGATATATGCAGGGAAAATATCATCACAGAATTCAACACGGTTGTCATCTGAGCGTTCACAGGTAAGCAAAATACGCAAAGTATCTTCTGCAGTTGCGTCCATAATACGTAATCCTTCAATGATGGGCTGTCCATTTACAACAGAATATGCAGTATCTCGAATACCTTGCTTTCTTATTGCGTTTCTGGTTTCGCGTGCTTGGCGCTGCTCATCTCTGCGCTGGCGATCTGCTAATTGTTTTGCTTGCCGCATTTGCTTTTCTATCTGTTTTTCAAGCATCGACTTAGGCATTTGTTTCACCTCATTTCACCTGTTCATACAGTAGCGGGATTTCTTCCGGTTTGCTGTTAGAATTCTTCAGGAATTTCCAACCCAAAGTGCAAAGAATGTCTTTCTTCAATCTTCTTCAGTTGGTAGCGAAAGGCCGATCTGAATTCCTTCATTGCTGTATCAAAGCGACTATTTTCCCAGTGCTTTCCATCCAGCTTATAAATCAAATGTGGAACGTCATCTTCGCGGGTAGAATCCAAAAAGTTATTGCATGCACCAATCATACTGCGGACGATTTCCAAATCCTCCTGCCCCAAAGCCGCATCTTTGACAATCTCGGTCAGAGTACGCTTGATTTCCAATGTGGATTGAATGCATTCGCTTTTCAATTCCATTTCATGTGGATTTACCAGAATGCGCTTGGACTCCAAATAAATCATCAAATACTGAAAGCATTCTTTTGCAGTTGTATTCTGATCCCATGATAATCCGCCGAATGGAAGGCTAATTCCCGTCAATCTGTATTTCATTCCAACGATACTCCTTATTGAGACTATTGCTCAAAAGCCTGCAAAAGGTGACAACTCTGCGATATCGTGAATAAGTTGTTCAAATGATTCTTTGCTCCAGAAACGAGGATGTAAATGCCCATGAAGGACATTGTTCCTGCCATTTTCGCTTTGCAAATCATTGGATTCGTACATGAAATATTTTTTGACTTTATTAAGCAACTCTACATACTCTTTGTTGTCTGCATTTTCTGCGATTGCAAGATTGATTAATTTCCTTCCACGCTTGAAGTTATTGGGTTTTCTTTCTCTATCAAAAAAAGGCATACCATATTCTGGCGTTGTTGACCGAATCATCTCCTCAAGATAAGTAAATGCAAATGGTGTCAATACAGAATACGACTCTGGGATACGTGAATAAATGTCTTTAACCACAGCCCAATCTGGTGCCCAATTCCAAAAGTGTGCATAATCAAGAATGATTTCGAAATCATCAAACACAGACATGGATGTCACCTCATTTTAGCCGTTCACACAACGGCAGGATTTCTTCCAGTTTGGAGACGATGCGTTTTTGTTCGGCAAGGGGTGGGAGCGGGATAATTAGATTTCGTATCGCTTCCTGAAAAAGATTTGCTTGAGCAGTTTGTTTTGTTTTAGAACGAATCTGTTCTTGTACGGTTTCAGATTGGATAGCATACATTAAGTATTTGCTGTTGATAAAAATTGGAGATATCATTGCGGCACTTCGCACCATGACATACTTATTATCATCTTCGATAACGGCACACCTTCCGACACTACCTGAACAAGAAATCAGTATATCATTTCTCTGCGGATTACAGCGAGTAGAGATTTTCTCGTACTCTTCTCTGTCGACATAATCAACATTATCCAGAAGAACAAAACCGTCTCGAACATTTCTGGCAGATAATAGATAATATCCATCATAACTATCAATACGCCGTGGTGTCTTGTGTTCTCCATCCGTGATTTTTTTACTTACCTCATTTAGTTTTGCCCATTTCCAATTCTCCGGAATGTCGAAGGGGAGTTCGTCTTCGGTGATTTCGGGGAGGGGCTTTTCTTTTTTGATGGCACCGGATTTGATGAGGGCTTGCTTTTCGGCTTGGATTTGGCGGTAGAGGTCTTCGCCGGTGCCTTCTTCGGGGCGCTGTTCGACCAGCTTGCCCTGAATGGCCATCTGTAGGATGGATTTCTGCATGTCAACAGGGAAACGCTTGTTGAAGTCTTCCAGCTTGCTCCATGCATTTTCGTAGCGGTCGATATACGGTAGAAGTTCTTCGATCTTGGCTACGATGCGCTTTTGCTCAGCAAGAGGTGGAATAGGAAGGAATAATTCCTGAATTCTTTTAATAGCCAGCTTTGGTTGGCCGACTTTTGTAGTCGCATCAATAATCTGCTGTTGTATGAGTGAAGACTCCAAGCACTTTATTAGCCAATCTTGATCCAATATCTGAAACACAAGCCTGTCAGCGTTTTCGGTAAGGTTTGCCCCATCTATTTCTGGAGGGATTTTTCCCACTCTGCCAATTGTTCCGGCAACAGTGATGTAAATATCCTCTTTGTGTATTATATAGCGAGAAATAGAAGGATAGATGTCTTTGGGAACATACATAAGATTCTCGGCCAAAACACTTCCGTTCTTCATATCAGAAACACGGATATACGTGTATCCTGTATTTTCAGTAGTTAACGTTCTGCCTGCTGGTATTCTTTTTCCACCTAAAACAGATGCTATATTTCCAAGCCTAGTCCATATCCAGTTTTCCGGAACATCAAACGGAACTTCAGTTTCGGAAACTTCGGGAAGAGGTTTCTCTTTTTTGAGAGATCCAGCTTTTATCATACGCTGCTTTTCTTCCTGAATCTGCTGATACAGTTCTTCGCCTGTACCTTCCTCTGCTCTCTGCTCAACCAGCTTTCCCTGAATTGCCAGCTGCAAAATGCTGTTCTTCAATTCCTGCGGCGTCATGCCTGTTCACCTCCGAGCAGGGCGGTGATGTCTGCGAGGACGCGGTCGATCTCTGCGTTCAGAGAGGCGCGTTCCTCCTGATAGCGCTGGATCAGATCCATCGGGTCGAGGATTTCCTCTTCGATGTGGGGATAGCCGCACTGATCCAGATTGTAGCCCAGTTCATCGGTCAGCTGGGCGGCGGTGTACTTCTTCGCCTTGTTGAAGCCATCCACGCTGATCTCCTGACGGTTGTTCCACCATTCCACCACCGGCGCGAAATGCTCCAGCTTCATGGGTTTGGTCTTGGAGAAATGTTTGTAGCCGTCCGGCATGTCTAGACGGTAGAACCAGGTCTCTTCGGTGGGATGGGTACGGTCGAAGAAGAGCACGTTGGTGGTGATGGAAGTGTACGGCGAAAAGACGCTGCCCGGCATACGCACGATGGTATGCAGGTTGAACTCGCTGAGCAGCTTCTTTTTCAGATTCACTTTTGCGTTGTCCGTGCCAAACAGGAAGCCGTCCGGCAGGATGACCGCCGCGCGACCGTTCTTCTTCAGACGGTACATGATGACCGCCATGAACAAGTCGGCGGTTTCGGAGCTGGCGAGGTCTGCCGGGAAGTGGTTCTTCACGTCCGCCTTTTCGCTGCCGCCGTAGGGCGGGTTCATCAGAATGACGTCGAATTGATCATCCACGGTGTAGTCGAGGACATCGCGCAGCAGGGTGTTGTCGTGGAAGACGCGCGGAATATCCAGCCCGTGCAGCAGCAGGTTGGTGATGCAGAGCATGTAGGGGAACTGCTTTTTCTCGATACCATAGACGGAATTGCCGTACTTCTGCGCATCGGCAGTGCTTTCCACCTGCTTCTGAAGCTGTTTGAGCCAACTGGTGATAAAGCCGCCGGTACCGCAGGCAAAGTCCGCCATCTGTTCGCCGATCTTGGGCTTGATCATCTGCGCCATGAAGTCGGTAACGGCGCGGGGTGTGTAGAATTCACCTGCAGAACCTGCGCTCTGCAGCTCCTTCAGGATGGATTCGTAGATTTCGCCGAAAGCATGGCTCTCCTCGTAATCACCGAGATCCAGTTCATCGATGACGTTGATGACCTGGCGCAGCAGGACGCCGTCTTTCATGTAGTTGTTGGCGTCTGCAAAGGTAGTCTGTACGATGGCCTTTTTGATGGGTGTAGTTGCATCGACCGGAAGCCTCTTCAGCGTTGGGAACAGGGTATTGTTCACGAAGTTCAGCAGCTGTTCACCAGTCAAGGCCTTGCCGGATTTATCATCATGGGCCCAATTTGCCCAGCGGCATGCTTCGGGGATGATGGAGATATAACCTTCATCATCGAATTCCCAATCCTGTTCCTTTGCATCATATACCTTCAGAAAGAGCATCCAGGCGATCTGTTCGATGCGTTGGGCGTCGCCGTTGATACCGGCGTCGTTGCGCATGATGTCGCGGAGTCTCTTTACGAATCCAGTAAGGTTGCTCATGGTTATAACCTCTTAGTATTTTTTCTTGAGATATGGAACAATGACATCGAAAAATTTCTTGCTCCATTCTGCATGGAATTTTGCCATCTGTGTCCAGTCAGTTTCATTTTCGATACTGACATCGTTTAGAATGATAGAAATAGTGGAGGCCTTCGCATCATTCAGTCGATTCCAGTTCAGAGGAGTGCTGAGAACTGCTTCGATTTCTGTTTTGTTTGCATACAGATAGTCAAAGGCTTCCTTATTGCGATCTTTGCTCGAATTTCCTAGATACAATTCGATGCGCGCCATGTTGTAGTTGGCAACACAGGAGATACTGAAACCGCCAATTCCAAAGAAGCCGTTCATCCAGTTTTCCTTGGAGCCGGTACAGTTGCTGAAAGAACCTTGTTCACCATGTGCCTGCTGAATATAAGGCAAGGCGAAATTCCAGTAACGCCGTCTCAGTTCATAACGAGTACCTTCTTCGGCTGCGTTATCGGCGTCCTTATCTTTCAGATAGAAAATGAGGTCTTCAGGATTTGCACCATAGGCCTTGAAGAATCTTCGCAGCATAGAAATTTTGGTTGTGGTGCTGGTGTTTCTTTCTACGAAGATGTCAGCGTCGATTTGCAGAGTGTTGCGCAGATCACTCGGATTGTGGCTTACATAGACGCTCAGTTCGTTTTCCGGATCGCGAGTGTATGCAAGATGAGAGAGAACAGACGTATCTTCAGCGTGAAGAATCTTCAGAATTTGCTCCATCATGTTGATCCAGCTTGAGACAGGCTGTTCGGTATTCTTATAGCCAAAACGAATGATGTCGCGTCCGCTCAGATCTACATCATCCTCCAGAGAATAAGAATCCATCTGTTTTTCAGTGGATACATATTCTGTTTCAGGCATAGCCCAGATCGTAAGGGCACGGTTCATCAGAAGCTGATTGCGTTTTTCGAGTTCAGTAAGTCCCCAACTTGACTGAGCAGCGACCCAGGTATTCAGGCGCAGCCCGCTTTCTGCGAAACCGTTTTGCATGTCACGCTTTTCGGAGAACGGACTGTTGCTGTATTTGGAATTGTAGCCTGTAAGCGTCAGGTTTGCGATGCGGTCAATCCACTGTGCATGGATCTGTTCGTAATCAGCGCCCAGCTCCTTTGCCCAAATCGGCGTCAGATTCTGTGGCATGATATGTTCGATGGAATAGACGCCTTCATCACAATGACGATAGATGTCTTTATCTTCAATCGTGCCATAGTTTTCGTAACGTTCAAGGATATAGATCTTGTTTTTGCTGTTCATCTTATAAACAGGACGTACAGCGAAAGCATCAATGAATTCTGCATCATCAGGGAAACGACCTCGATCGCTCTTGGAAAGCAGAGCATACTTGAATTTCTCCAAGTAGTTTTCATCTGAACCGTCAAAACGGATGATTTCCCGATGAAGCATAAGGAAAATCTTGTTCAAAGCATTTGTGGGCAAATCACAGATACTTCTACGGAACAGATAATTCTCTGTGTAGAGGAAAATCTCGCGAGCTTCGACCAGTGTAATTCTGCCAGAGGCTTGCATGCGAAGCACTTCAAGGAAGAAGGGGCGGGTGATTGTTGTTTCAAGACGATTCAAGCGATGGATGCATGCGTTCAGCTGTTTGTCGGCAGTTTTACCCTTCAAAAGGGTTTCGTACCATTTTGCATATGCAAGCAGATCCTGAAGCAGTGCTTCTGTTGCAATATCACAGCTGCCAACATAGTCTTTGAATGTCTTATATACTTTGCTGATGGAAGGAATCAGCTGCTGTTTGATACTCAGATAATCTCGAACGAAGAGTGTAACATCGTAATCTGTGCAGACTTCGATCCTGTTCCAATACTTTTCATAGAATTCCGTCTGTTGAGTTGTGGGCAGTCCCATGAGAATGTAATTACGGATTTTATCGCCCTCACTCAAAGCAACACCGGTGGAATTCAGGCTTTCGAAAATCAACTGCGGATTGTCATCATAGGTCAATTCGATATTGATGATTTCCAGGGTAAAGAGAGCATCATATAGCTCATCAATGGTAAGTTCCTCTTTTTGAATGCGATTGTAGAAATATGTATAATTCTGGGTCAGGTTGGAATTGCGTACATGCTCTTCTTCAGATTCGAACAGCCGGTCAAATGCATTTCTATCATTCTTCACCGGCTTAAGCTTGATTCGAGTTTCCTTTGGCTGATGCTTATCTACAAGATAATCCTCGAAGATTTCCTGTGCCATGGTTTCCGTCTGAGGAACAACCTTACCCTGTTTCAAAAGATTATACATTGCAAGCAAAAGCAGCGAAACAGTAGTCAGTCTCTGCTGACCATCGATTACCAGATATTCTGTATATCGACCGTTAGGCTGATAGGAAGAAACGATACTTCCGAAGAAATGACTCCTGCGGTTGGTTTTGACTACGGTGACCAAGTCATCGTAAAGCTGTTTGCAATTCTCAGTTTTCCAGTCGTAATTGCGCTGATAAACTGGAATTACAAAGCGCTTTTTAGAGCCTTCCATGTATTCAAGAAGTTTTGCTTCAGAACCTCTCATTTTTATATCTCCTTTAATCAGGCACTGTAAATTGCATCTTCCAGTTCTTTTACTGCTTTGAGATAGCCTTCTTTGCCGCCGAAGTATGCGGCGATCTTGGTGGGCTTGCCCAGTTTCTGGAACGGGTCGAGCTTGAGTATTTCGGTCTTTTCGATTTCATAGATACCGGCGTTCATGTATTTGTCCAACAGAGCTTCCAGTACCTCGCGGGCAACGCCGCTGTAACGGCTGAGGAAGTCGCGCTTCTTGACATTGCTGGCACGTTCACGGCGGGTCAAGGGCTTTTTATCAAAGGCAACGTGGCAGATGAAATCGAAGTCATCTACTTCTTCCATCTTCTGATCTGCTTTCATCAGTTCCAGATCGATGCCGCGCTCCAGAAGAAGTTCTTTGATCTTGGCTTTCTTTTCCTCCGCAGTCCATTGACGGATGAAGTTGTCCAGGGATGCATATTCGCCCAGGATATTTTCCTTGGTATAATCGACAATGCTTTCCTGGCGGAGGAGTTTGCCGTTGGCATCATAGACAGAGACGGTTTTGTGAATGATCTGCACCTGGCAGCCATCGCGCCCCACAATGGGTTTGGGAGGCTTGGAGCCGGGAGGAGTGACGTCAGGATCGCCGCCAGGATTCTCCGGTTTTTCCGGCTTTGGACGATTGGGATCGAATTCATCATCGATTTCGATGGGACCATCCCAATCAGGATCAGCAAACAGGCGCGTGACATTGCGGAAGTCCATGACCACAAAATGGGTTTTGCCTTCCTTTTCGCGCAGGCGAGTACCACGACCGATGATCTGTTTGAATTCGGTCATGGAGCCGATCATTTCATCCAACACGATCAACTTGGTCATTTTGCAGTCCGCACCGGTGGAGAGGAGTTTGGATGTCGTGGCGATTACAGGGCCTTCCTGACTGGTAGATATAAAATACTTTAGCTTGCTTTTTCCATAATCATCGCCGCCAGTAATACGAAGCACATAGTCTGGATTTTCCTTGACCATATCAGAATTCAGGTTGACCAGAGCACGACGCATGCGCTCTGCAGCATCCTCTGTGGCACAGAACACGATGGTCTTAGACATGCGGTCGGTACTTTTCAGATAACGCGTAATTTCTGCTGCAACCTGCTGAATACGATCTTCAATAATGATGTTGTAATCGTAATCACTGTTGGTATAGACGCGATCGGGGATTTCGTTGCCGTTGATATCCTTTTGCCCCTTGTAGGGTCTCCATCCATCACCGATGTCAGTCGTGATGTTGATGACCTTGAACGGCGCAAGGAAGCCGTCCTCGATACCTTCCTTCAAACTGTAGGTATAGACCGGCTCACCAAAATAATGGAGATTGGAGATGTATTTGGTTTCTTTGGGCGTAGCAGTCATGCCGATCTGAGTTGCGGCGTTGAAGTATTCCAGCACTTTGCGCCAGCGACTTTCTTCCTTAGCAGAACCGCGATGGCACTCGTCCACAATGATCAGATCGAAGAAGTCAGGACTGAACAGGTCGCGGAAGTGTTCTTTATCGTCATCACCGACCAACTGCTGATACAGAGAGAAATATACCTGGTGGGAGGTAATGGTCGTTTTATCATCCTTGGCAACGTTGATTTTATGAATCACCTTTTCGATCGGTGCAAAGTCCTGCTGAATAGACTGATCTACAAGAATTTTGCGATCGGCAAGATATAGAATTTTCCGTTTGAGGCCGCTTTGCAGCAGGCGATACACGATCTGGAAAGCGGTATAGGTTTTGCCGGTACCGGTTGCCATGACCAACAGCAAACGATACTGTCCTTTTGCGATAGCATTCAGCGTTCTGTTGATAGCAATACGCTGATAGTAGCGCGGAGAATAGGTGGTCTGACTACTATAATAGGGCTGGTCAATAATGGTTTCCTGTGCGGGAATGAGGCCAGATTCCAGCTTGTAACGCGCAATCAGTTCTTCCTCTGTCGGGAATTCATCCAAACCAAATTCGCGTTCCGTGCCAGTTAGGAAGTCATGCTCAGCAAACCCATCGCCATTGGAACTGTAAGCGAAGGGCAGATCCAGCATCTTTGCATATTCCATTGCCTGCTGAAGGCCATGGGAAATGCTGTGCTTATTATCCTTTGCCTCCACGATAGCAATTGGATTGTTGGCATTCAGGTAGAGGATATAGTCAGCGCGCTTCGGTTTCTCACGGAAAACAAAATTGCCCTTCAGATTGATCTTACCATCGGTAATCTGCGTTTCCATGGTAATTTTGCCGATGTTCCATTTGGATGTCAGCGCAGGAGTGATGTATTGGAGCTTAATATCTTCTTCAGACATCATATGCTTCGGCAAAATCATACTCATTGACATAGCCTCCTGTACTGTTCGTAATAACCGCATATTAGTTGGGATTCTGGTCAGTTTGATCAATGCGTTTTTGCATTAATTCTTCGATACTTGTAATAACAGCTTGATTCGGTTTGATTTTCAGTGCTTCAGCAGCTTCTTTTAAGAGAGGTACACAGTTTTCGATATGTTGGTCTTGTAGTTCTTTAGCTTTTTCCATATTGGCAAGGCGAAGTGCTATGGCCTGTTCTTCTGCAATTGTGCATTCGGCTGCGGCTTTTCTTTCTTCAAGCTCTTGCATTTCTTTTGTGTGTTTGCGATTAGCCCAGTCCTTAAGCAGAGATGTAATTGAGTTGAATTCAACGCTCTTGAATTTTCCTCCAAATATCGCCATATAGCAAATCAATAATGCAAACTTGTTATCCAGAGCAAAATTCTTGATTTGTAGTATTATATCACCGATAGAGTGAACCGCAGTTTTGGCTGCTACATTCTCTGTGTCACCATTAGATAGTATAATTGCAGAGTTTGCAATGAAATTTGCCAAGGAAATGGCATTGATATCCTTTTCTTGCTCAACCCTGAAAGTCACATAAAGGTTATCCTTATATAAATAACTATCATAGCAGCTACTTAGTATAGTAACCGCATGCTCTGTCATGTCACTTAAACTATGGCGATTTACAGCAAGTGCATTTGCCAGGTATGGACTTCCTGTTTCGTGTGCATTGATACTATTAATCACGGATATCTTTCTTCGTTTTACATATGGACACTGAAAGCTATCCTTCTTTAGGTTTGCGTTTTCGATGCCTTTGTGGACTGTTTTTTCAAATTCAACTGTCAAAAAAGGATCATCTGCCTCGTAATAATCGCCTATTGTTGCAAAGGAAATGCGGTCCCGTCCAATAATTACGGCAA
>JAFUPT010000095.1 GCA_017481065.1 Clostridia bacterium
CCTTGGAAAGGCCGTCGTCCATGGTGAAGCGCTCGCGGCTCCAGTCGCAGGAAACGCCCAGCTTGCGCAGCTGCTTAACGATGCGTCCGCCGTATTCCTTCTTCCACTCCCAGGTGCGCTCGAGGAACTTCTCGCGGCCCAGGTCCGCCTTGGTCACGCCCTCCTTGGCGAGGGCTTCGACGACCTTTACCTCGGTGGCGATGGCAGCGTGGTCGGTGCCGGGCACCCACAGGGTGGGATCGCCCTTCATGCGGTGGTAGCGGATGAGCACATCCTGGGGCATTTCGTCCAGAGCGTGGCCCACATGCAGCTGGCCGGTGATGTTCGGCGGGGGCATTACGATGGTGAAAGGCTTCTTATCGGGATTCATCACGGGCTTGAACGCGCCGGAGTTCTCCCATGCCTCGTAAATGCGGGTTTCAATCTGTTGGGGCTGATAGACTTTCTCCATCTGGAATTCCTGCTTCTCCATGTTGTCCTCCTGGTATTTATCAATGGTTATGGCGTGGTTCGTCCAAAAAAGAAGAAGCGGAACAAACCCAAAGGGCGGGTTTGTTCCGCGGTACCACCTTATTCACTTACACCTATATAATAGGATATAAGCCTCTCTGCGCTTTAAGGGGCGCGCCCCGCACGGCTACTCCGTTCACCGCGCCGTCTCCGAAGCGACCTTCGCCCTGCGCCTTTCCGAACAGCCTTGCAGCCTGTGGACCGTTCTCTCTTGGGATGCGCCCGGGTTACTCCTCTTCATCACCGACTTTCCCGATTATAGCATATTTTTTCCCGGGAGTCAATGAGCGTTCATCTCGTTCCATTTTTTAACCGAAGCGATGGTGTAATGGATTGCCGCGATTACAGACATCGCCACAGAAATGTAAACCAGCGCCTGCCCCGCTTTGGAAAGCCATGCAATTCCATGCCAGGGCCACGCCAGCAGCACCGCCGGGTAGAAAGTAACGGTGGCGAGCTTTCCATAGATATCCGCCTGCACCTCCACCTTGCGGCGCAGGCATATGCTCGCACCACAGGCCATGTAGAGCTCCTTCACCACGATCACGGCAAGCAGCATCCACGGAATCACGCCCGAATACACCAGCGAAAACACCACGGCGGCGGTGAGCAGCTTATCCGCAATGGGATCGAGCACCTTGCCCAGCGTGGTAATCTTATTGAAGCGGCGGGCAATGTAGCCATCCAGGCAATCGGTTAAACCTGCGGCGAAGAACACGCACAGCGGCAGCGCCCTGAAATTGGCCGGCGGATTGAAAAATGCCAGCAAAAATACGGGAACCAGCAGGATTCTGATGGCAGTAAGGGTATTGGGCAGGTTTATCCAGTCTCTCTTTTTCATTTCGAACTCCAAAGTATCTTTTACATCAAAACTGGTTGCGGGGATCATCGCTCCTGCGCTTCTTCCCCGTATCATCCAAGTATTCAATCTCCAGCCGCTGGAAGGGCACATCCTCCATGAAGTGCTCCGGCAGGAAGGCCGTGTGGCGGAAGGATTCGAATTCATTCTCATGCTTGTTCAGCCACAGCGGACAGGGAATATCAAACTGGCGGCAGAGCTCGGTGAGGGCTTCCTCAACGCTGTCCGGCGTACAGGGCTCGGTGGCCTGCTGCGCAATGCGATGCTTTATGATAATCCTCGCCCAGAGACGCGCCATTTCCTTCACCTCACTGTTTTTGCATACAAAAACAATTATACCATGAAATCGAAAACAGTCAATCCACGTTTTGACGGTTTTTTGACGCAAATGCCTCAAAATCAACGCTTTTGTTGTTTTCGTACACTTCAAGATGCAGGTGATTGCCCATGTCCTGCTCGCCGGGCATGCCGTTTGCCGCCGTGCCGATTCGATCCCCGGCCGCGATCTCCTCCCCCGCCTTGAGCGCCGCATCCGGCTGGATGGATGCGTAGCGGAAGAGCATATCCCCGCATTCCACCTCCACAAAACCGCCGTACACGCCGCTCTCCCCGATGGTGCGCACAATTCCCGCGCAGAGGCTGGCCACTACGCCATCCTCCATGCGGTAGTCCGCCGCCGGGTGCGCCTCCCACTGGCACAGCTCCGCATTCCATGCGGGCAGGTTCGCATAGGCGCGGACCAGCTCCATGCCTCCGGGCCTGGCAATTTCAGGAATGTCCGGCGCTGTATCCGCTTCCTGCAGCTCCACGGCGGGCAGGATCAATTCCCCGGGCGCATCCTCCCGGTAACCCTCCGCAGCGATTGCCACCGCCACCAGCACCACCGCAACAGCGGCGTAGTAGGCAATTTTCCCAAAATTCTTTTTCAGGAACGCTGCGATGCGGCCAATTTTTTCTTTCAACATAATGATCCCTCCTCTTTTCCACATTCTGGGAGGAAGAGGAGGGATTTATACCGTTATTTCATGTTTTTACCGCGGCCGCCTGCGGTCATAGCCGGAGCTGTGCCTGCCGCTGGAGCTGCGCTGTCCGCTGCTCCTGCGGGGATAATCCGGCCTGTCGTAGGGGTCCGGCGCGCGATGGCGCCCCTGGGGCTGCCCGCTGCGCTGCATCTGCTGGCGGCGCAGGTATTCCTGCCTGCGGCGCTCATAGATTTCACGGCGGCGGCGCTGCTTGGCTGCCTTGCGGCTGGCGGCCAGAATGATGATCAGCACGATCAGCAGGGCCAGCACGGCCAGCAGCAGCAGGAAGATCTTGTTGGAGAAGATCTTCAGGATCGGGAAGATATCCGTCACAGTGGCGGGCTCCACATGCTCGGCCACATCGCGGCTGGCAACCAGCTTGGCGGTGATCACGGTGTTGGTGGCGGGATCAAGGAAGCTGAAATCGCCGATGGTTTCGCCCATGGTGATCGGCGCGGTGAGGGAATGGGGAATCTGCACCTTGGCGTTGGCCACAAATTCATCCACCGCGGCATTCAGGGCTGCAATGCTGTTGCGCTCGATCATGCGCAGGTAGCTGGTATCGCTGATCTGGGCGATGTTCAGATCCAGCATGCCGTTCTGGGCGTCGTCCTGCGCCGCATTGGAGATGCGGAAGCTGGCGATCTTCGAACGGGCAACCTCGAACATCTGGTCCAGGGTGTAGCTGTCGTAGCAGGTCCAGCCGTAATTGAACAGCCGGGTGGTATCAATCCAGCGGTAGTCCTCCTCCGTCGCGCCCAGCACCACGGAAATCACCGTCGCGCCGTCCTTCTCCGCAGCGCCCACAAAGCATTCGCCCGCCGCGCTGGTGGAGCCGGTCTTGATGCCGATGCAGCCCTCATAATAGAAGGGAGAATCGGGCTTTAAGATGTAGGTTTTGGAATAGAGGTTGATGGTGCCGCGCTCCTCGATGTAGATGGAGCCCTGGTAGGTCTTCACCAGTTCCCGGAAGGTTTCGTTCTGCATGCAGTGGCGGGCCAGCATCGCAAGATCGTATGCGGTGGAATAGTGGCCGTCCTGGGTGTAGCCGTGGGGATTGGTGTAGTGGGTTCCGGTGAGGCCCAGCTCCTGTGCGCGCTGATTCATGCGGGCCACGAAGTTATCCACACTGCCGGCAACCAGCACCGCGATGGCGAGGCCGCCGTCGTTGCCGGAATGCACCTGGAAGCCCTTGAGCAAATCCCCGAAGGTCATGGTTTCGCCGGGATATACGGGAATCAGCGAACTTCCGCTGGGCACATCGCCCGCCGCCTGGGGAATGGCAATCTCCGTATCCATGGAGATGCCGCTCTCAATGGCCAGCAGCAGGGTCATCATCTTGGTGGTGCTGGCAGGGTGCATCTGGTCCCGCTCGTTCTTGGAAAAGAGGATATTGCCGGAATCCGCATCGATCAATACGGCCGCCCGGGAATAGATCATATCCGGGGTGAGCATCGCCGGCTCGGCGGAATTATAGTTTTCGGGGGTAAACGCCAGCGCCGGCGCGCAGAAATACGCAGCCAGCATCACAAACAAAAGCAAAAGCGCAGGCAATTTGCGGCGCATAGGTTCTCTTCCTCCAGCTTCCAAGGGAATATTTCGCAATTTCGCAGGCGAATGTTCCCATTTCATATCAAAAATGTAGCATATTTCATTTGAAAGCGCAAGCAACCTTTGGTTGACGCGCTGAAATACAGCCTTTATCGCATTGTAATTATACCATCCGAATTGACTTTTGTACAGATAATCATGAAAATTCTAACATTTACATACGCACCCTTGAAATATCTTCCCGCATCGTGTATAATAATAGTGACGAAATCATGAACTCGCAATGTTTACATAATGGCTTTTTGGAGATACTGCAATCTGGAGGTCGCAAAGTGGCAAAAAAAATCTTAATCGTTGACGACGAGCCTTTGATCGTAAAAGGTTTGAAATATTCCCTGGAGCAGGAGGGCTATGAAACGGATTCCGCGCAGGATGGCGAGGAGGCCGTGGCAAAGTTCTTCGCAGGCCAGTATGACCTGATGCTGCTGGATCTGATGCTGCCCAAGCTGGACGGCATGGAGGTTTGCCAGCGCATTCGCGAGCGCAGCAATGTGCCGATCATCATGCTCACCGCCAAGGGCGATGATATGGATAAGATCCTGGGCCTGGAATACGGCGCGGATGATTATATGACCAAGCCCTTCAATATCCTGGAGGTCAAGGCCCGTATCAAAACCATCTTCCGCCGCACCGCTATGACCCAGCGGGAATCCGGCCAGCGCATCCTCACCGTCCGTGATATGCAGATGAACATGAACAACCGCTCTGTAATCGTGGGCAACAAGGAGGTCAACCTCACTGCGAAGGAATTTGACCTGCTGCAGCTGTTCGCCACCAACCGTGGCAAGGTGTTCTCCCGTGAGAGCCTGCTCGAAACCATCTGGAAGTATGATTACTTGGGCGATTTGCGCACCGTAGACGTACACATCCGCCGTCTGCGTGAAAAGATTGAGCGCGTTCCCAGCCAGCCGGAATACATCTTCACCAAGTGGGGAGTTGGCTACTATTTTACTGACAAGGATTAAAAAAAATCTTCATTCCATACGCTGGAAGATCGTATTCGTCTATCTGCTGATCATCCTGGTGGCCTTTTCTGCGGTCGCCTTCTCCCTGATCCAGCTCGTGGGCGATACCCTCTTCACCCAGCGCATTCGCGACGACCAGAGAATTGCCGAAGCCCTAGCGGAGCAAACCGGCGAATCTCTGGTCTCGCTTGATATTGTAAGTCTTTCAGAAATCGCGCGCGGCATTGCGGATGAAAACGCCGGGCGCGTGCTTGTCGTGGATGGCTATGGTGTGGTGCAGTATGATACCCAGTCCGTCCTCTCCGGCACGCGCTTTTATAACCACGAGGTTGCCAGCGTGCTCTCCGGCGCCCAGCGGGAATACGGCTTTTACGACGCCGGCAGCGGCGGCGGCTTCTGGCTGCGCTCCGCCCTCTCCTTCTATGAGAATGTGAGCGCCATGAACGGCCTCTATGCCCATGCCATCGAATATGGCGGTGAGCGTGCCGGCGTGCTGGTGTATATCTCGGCAGTGCAGGAAATTTATGAAAACCTGCATGATATCCAGATCAAAATCCTGATCTGGCTGGTGGTTGTGGCGGCGCTGGTGCTGATCATCAGCATGTTCGTCATGCGCGCCTTCACCCGACCCATCGGCGATTTGAGCGAAGGAATACGCAAGATGACCCGCGGCGATCTCTCCGCCCGGGTAAACGTGCGCGGCAAGAATGAATTTTCCGAGCTGGCGCGGGCATTCAACTCCATGTCCGAAAAGATCGAGGCCCTGGATAAATCCAGAAGCCAGTTCGTTTCCAATGCTTCCCATGAGCTCAAAACCCCGCTGAGCACGATGAAAATCCTCATCGAGACTCTGCTCTACCAGGAGCCCATGGATCCGGTGATGACCAAGGATTTCTTAAACGACGTCAACACCGAAATCAACCGCCTGAACCGCATCGTTTCCGATCTGCTCACCCTCGTAAACATCGACAGCGGCAGCATGAAGCTCAACCTTTCCGAAATGAGCCTCAGCCAGCTGCTGGAGGAGCAGGTAAAGCGCCTGCTGCCCCTCGCCCGAGAAAACGGCATCGAAATCAACCTTAAAATGAAGGAAGAGATCGGCATCGTGGGCGATCCCCTCAAGCTCCAGCAGGTGATCTACAACGTGATCGATAACGCCATCAAATACACGCCCCGGGGCGGCGAAGTGGAAACCAGCCTTGTGCGCAGCGGCAAGCGCGCCATCATCCGCATCTCCGATACCGGCATCGGCATTCCCGCTGTGGACCTGCCCCATATCTTTGACAGATTTTACCGCGTGGATAAGGCCCGGTCCCGCGCCACCGGCGGAACCGGACTGGGCCTCTCCATCGTCAAACAGACGGTGCAGAGCCATGGCGGCAATATCACCGCCACCAGCACCGAGGGCAAGGGCACAACCTTTGAAATCGAGCTGCCCATCCAGCAGTTGAATGGATAACGGAAGGAGGACGAAGCCATGGCAAAGCGCAGGCGCCTGATCGCGCTGTTGCTCGTTTTCACCGCGGCCATGACCGGCCTTCCCGGCGGCGCTCTGGGCGCATCCGTGGAGGAAGATATCGTGCTCCCGGAGCCCGCCGCCCGTGAAAATGAAATGATACTCGGCGAAAGCTATGCCGGGGATACCCGTGAAGTTACCCTCTACTTTGTCACTGAGGGCAGCTCCAACCTCACCAGCGCCGCCCGGGCAATTCGCCTGGAGAAGGGCAAAACCCTGGTCGAGAGCGCCCTTTCCCAGCTGCTCAACGCCCGCTTCACCGCCGGCGTGCAGAGCGCCGCTTCCACGGATATGCAGCTCATTGATGTGGAATTCGGCTGCGGCATCGCCACTGTGGACCTTTCCATCGGCTCCAGCGGCCAGCTGAACGACCAGACAGAGCTTCTGCGCTGCGTGGCCATCGCCAACACCCTGCTGGGCATCGAGGGCGTGGAAGCGGTAAACATCCTCACCGGGGGCCGCAGCGACGCCATCTGTTCCCTGCCGATGGGCGTATTCATCGCGCAAAACGACAGCGTACCCACCCTCTACGCCCGGCTGCAGTCCGAGCGGGAGAGTTTCCTGGGCGATCCCAGCGAAACCATACGCCGCAGCGCCGTGGTCTACTTCCCCACCACCAATTCCCTCTTCCTGCCGGAGCTGCGCACCCTTGATTTCGCCAGCGAGGGCGATTTCATCACCGCGCTCCTGGATGCGCTGAAGGCCGGCCCCCAGGGCGCCTGGCAGAGCTTCTCCCCCATCCCCGCCAGCGATGAGGAAATCCTCGCAGGCCAGCCAGCGCTGCGCGTAAACGAGGCGGGCGAGCGCATCGTGGAGATTGATTTCACCGCCATGCTGCCCAATTACCTGGCATTTTCCGGCGTCGATCCCTGGCAGCTCTACGGCAGCATCGTGCTGACCCTCACCTCCTTCGTTCCCGAGCTGGACGGCGTGGTCATCCGCATCGAAGGCGAGCCCGTCAGCGAACTCGCCATGGGCGAACAAAGCCTGCGCTTCACCGGCGGGCTGATGCGCCGCAGCGATTTTTCCGCCAACATCGGCAGCAGCGCCGCGCTGTACTTTGCCGACAGCGAGGGAAAGCTCACCTGTGTGGAGTGCGCCGTTCCCCAGATGAACGCCGCAGCGCCCCGCAGCCTGCTCACCACGCTGGTTGCCACGCCTGCGCCCGATGGTCTTGAGCGGGTGATTCCTGCGGAGATCAGCGCCGCCGATATCCTCGGCGTGCAGATCGATGGCCGCATTGCCACGGTAAACCTCTCCGGCAATTTTTACACCCGCTGCCAATCCCTTACGGCGTCCGAAGAGCGCAGCCTGATTTACGCCATGGTGAATACCCTCGCGGAGCTTCCCGGCATCGGCGCGGTACGCTTCCTCGTGGAGGGCAATACTCTGGATCGCCTCTCTCAGGAGATTTACCTGAAAACCGCCCTGCTGCCCGACCCGGGCCTCGCGGGATAAAACATCGAAGGGAACCCCATTCGGGGTTCCCTTTTTTGATACGCACGATGAAAATCTGCGGATTTTCATCGATTCGGAAGAAAACTGCGGATTGCTGAAAATCTCACGATTTTCCGGGCGCAATCCTGACCGAAGGTATTATTTTCCCGCCGCTTGCGCTCCGGGAAAATCAAATTCACCGCACATGTCGCTGAATTTGATTTTACAGGCTGTTCTGCATCGTTTTTCCGATATATTAAGGGAACCCCATTCGGGGTTCCCTTTTCGTTTACAGCTCCACCGCCACATTCCTTTCGTGCAGCCAGGCGTTCACCTGGATCAGGTAGGCCAGCATCTGCGGCCCCGCCATCAGCTGGCCGTACCAGGGCGTATCCGCCGGGTTCATGGGCGATGCTGCCAGCTTTTCAATCTTCTCCCGGTCCACCAGCTGCCAGAGCGGCGCGTCTTCCTCCTCAAACAACTCCCGCATCCGCGCCCGTATGGCCTCGGTATAGGCGGCGCTGCAGGTCTTGGGATAGGGGCTCTTCTTCCGCAGCCGCAGCTTATCCGGAAGCAAATCCTTCACTGCCTCCCGGTACAGCCCCTTTTCCACGCCGCCGAGGCGCTTGATCTCCCAAGGCACGTTGTAAACATACTGTACCAGCCGGTCATCGCACAGCGGCGTGAGCACCGTGAGCCCCTGCCCGCCGCACATGTACACCGCCCGCTCCTGCAAATTCGGCATGAAGAAATCAAAGCAGAGCCGCTGGAGCTTAAAGAGCGTCTGCTCCTGCGCACCCTCCACGTTCGAAACATCGTAGCCGTCCAGCGCGGCGTGCAGCGCATCCCGGGCATAATCCGCAATCCTTGCCTTCTCCCGTATCTCTGCCCGCAGTATACCCTCGCGCAGGGCCATCGAGCCGGACCACGGGAATGCCTCCTCCGGAAGCGCCGGTTCTCCCCGGAACCATGGATAGCCGCCGAACACCTCGTCGCCGCATTCCCCAGAAACCACGCTGGGCGCATGCCGCATGATTTCCCGGGCAAAGAGCATCAGCGAGCTATCGATATCCGCCATTCCCGGGAAGCCCCGGTAGCGCATGGCGCGCTCGAGCCCGCCGGCCAGCGCATCCTGGGTGAGCACCACCTGCCGGTGCCGGGTTCCGAAGATGCGCGCAGCGAGGCTGATGTAGGGCGCATCCATCTCCGGCCGGAAGGAATTGGAAACAAAATCCTGCTCGTTGCCATCGTAATCCACAGAGAAGCTATCCACCCGCCCGATGCGCATGCACAGAAGCGCCGTGAGGGCCGTGGAATCCACGCCGCCGGAGAGCATACAGGCCGGATGCAGGTGCACGATGTCCCCCACCGCCGCCTCCAGCAGCTCCCGAACATGCCTCGCCGCTTCCTCCGCGCCGTCCTCCACGGGCTGCGCCTCGATTTCAAAGTAGCGCTCGATGGTGAATTTTCCATTCCTGCAAGTGAGCACGCAGCCGGGCTCCAGCGTGCGCAGCCCCCGCAGCGGCGTCCTTCCCGGCGTGCGCGCGGGTCCGAGGCCAAAGAGCTCGCCCACGCCATCCCTGTCCAGTACAGGCTCGATGAAGCCCGCCTTCAGGATCACGTCCGGATGGTCGGCAAACATCAGCTGCCCCTCTTTTTCCGCGTAAAACAGGCAGCACTCGCCCATCCTGTCCCGGGCGATAATCATCATGTCCTGCTCCACATCCGCCACACAGCTCATGCACGGCCCCTCAATGCGGCGCACATAATCCCTGCCCCACTTTTCATAGGCCTTCAGCACCAGCTGGGCCTGGCTCGCGTAGGGTGCGCAGTCCAGCTGCCGCGCGAGGGCGTTGCGGTTGCGCATGCGGCCGAATACCAGCGCCATGCTGCCCGCGTTGGACGCCGTTTCGAATCCGGCTATGGTCATCTGGCCCTTGCTGGTGCGCGGCGCATCACAAATGCCGAGCACCCTCGGAACTACATCCGTATGGTATGTACCGAAATATTCCATGGAATCACACTCCCCATCTATGCTATGCGCCGCATTCGGAAAGCATGCCCCGCAGCCCTTGATAAATGTGATGAAAATATGATATAATGGGGATAGTATGTAAAAGGGGTGGTTTTTGATGAAGCTGAAGGTGCTCGGCAACAATGGTCCCTATCCGTCTGTGGGCGGCGCATGCAGCGCATATCTGCTCACCAGCGACAGCGGCAATACCCGCCTGCTCATCGAGTGCGGCACCGGCATGCTCTCCATGCTGCAAAGGGAGGCTTCCTTTGACAGCCTCAGCGCTGTGATCCTGAGCCACCTCCACTTCGACCACATGAGCGATATCCTGCCCATGCAATACGCGCTGCAGTTCCATCCCCGCAGCCCGCTGCCGGTGTACGCGCCGCGCACCCCGGAAAATGTGCGCGCGCTGCTGAACGCGCCCTGCTACGCCCCGCAGGATATTTCCGATGCGCAAATCGGCGAAATGAAGATCTCCGTCTGCCCGGTGCGCCATCCTGTGGAGACCTACGCCCTTCGCATCGAGTGCGACGGCAGGGTTTTCACCTATACCGGCGATACCAATGAAATCGAAATCCTGGATTCCTTCTGCGCAGGCGCCGATCTGCTCCTCGCAGACGCGGGCCTGAGCAGCGAGCACTGGAGCATCAATGCCCCGCACCTCTCCGCAAGGGGCTGCGGCGAATTGGCGCAGCGTGCCGGCGTAAAAAAGCTGCTGCTCACCCACCTGAATCCCCGCTACACCCCCGAACAGCTCGTCGAAGAGGCAAAGGCTGCCTTCCCGAACTGCGAATTTACCAATCCCGGCTCCGAATACGCCGTTTAAACCATGCTGCTCAAGGATTGCGGCCTTCTGACGCGCCTCATCCGCACGCGCCCGCTGTTTCTCGCATCCCTGCTCTTCCTCGCAGGCTGCATATTGGGATATGTGCTGGAGATTCCGGCCCTGCCCGCAATGGGCTGCGCGCTTGTGTTGCTCCTCGCATCCGCATTGCTCAGGAAAAAGCGTGCGGTCATGGCCGTGCTGCTTCTGCTTGCCATGCTGCCGCTGGGCGCATTCCGCTTCCAAATCGCATGGAACGCCACCGCCCCTCTGCCGGATCAGAAGGGCGCGCTGCTCTCCGGCCGCATCTGCGAGCTTCCTCAGTACAATCCAGATACGGAGCGCACGATCTGCGTGCTGGATGATATCTCCATCGGCGGCAAACCCACCGCCAAAAAGCTGCGTCTCTACCTGCGCGGCGATCCCGAGCTTCTGCAAAAGGTTGAAATCGGCCAGACCATCACCTGCGAGGCCCACATCTGGCGTGCTGATGAGGCCACGAACCCCGGCCAGTTCAACTTTTCCAACTACCTGCGGGTGCGCGGGCTCTCCGGCTATGCAACCGCTGAAATCGAAAGCGCGGCCTTCTCCGAACAGGCGCTGCGCATCCCCGATTATCCTGAAATCATCCGCTCCCGGCTCGGCAGCCATGTGGAGCGCCTGTTTCCTGAAAACGCAGCCACCGCCAAGGCCTTCTTGCTGGGCGACAGGAGCGAACTCAGCGAAAACCAGCGGGAGAACTACTCCAAATCCGGCGCGGCCCATTTGCTCGCCATCTCCGGCATGCATATCAGCGTGCTGGCAGGCGCGGTTTCCCTGCTTCTGGGCAGGTTTCTGAGCCGGAAGAAGGGCTTCTTCATCACGCTCATCATCCTGCTCGCCTACGGCGCGCTGATCGGCTTCTCCGCATCCCTGCGCAGGGCCATATTGATGTTTGCCATCCTCGGCTTCGCACCCGTCGCGGGCCGTTATTCCGATGCGCCCACCCGCCTGGCTGCGGCGCTGCTCATCTGCCTGCTGCTGCGCCCGGCTTCCATACTCGATGCGGGCTTCGTGCTCTCCTTCGGTGCGAGCGCGGGCATCATCCTGCTCTATGGTCCGCTTTCGAACCTGTTTCACTGCGACGCCTTCCTGCACAGCAGGATCACCCACGGCCTGCGCGGCATTCCAAAGCGCCTCGGAAAGTGGGCCGTAGGGCTCACCATCTGCACCTTTGCCGCCCAGCTTGCCATCCTGCCCGGCGTAGTGCACTATTTTGGCGCGCAATCCATCGTATCCTTCGCGGTAAACCTGCTGGTTGTGCCGCTGGCGATGTTCGCTTACATCGCTTCCATCATTGGCGCGGCCAGCTGCCTGGCGCCCGTGGCCGCAGCCGGAGATTTCCTCTTCGGCCTGCTCAACGCCATCGTGGAATTCAGCGCGGGCCTGCCCCTCGCCACTCTGAAAATCGCCCGCTTTCCGGCGTGGCTGGTGCTCCTCTGCGCCGCAGCCTGCCTGATTTCTTCGAACCTTTCGAAGATCAAACTCAAAATCCGCCGCTTCCTGCCGCTGTTTACGGTGCTTGCCTGCTTGATTTCCAACGGCTGCGCATACCTCACCACCCTCGGCTGCTCCATCGTCTTCCTCGACGCCGGGCAGGCGGACTGCGCGGTGATCCGCACGGAGGGCAAGGTCTATCTCGTCGATACCGGCGATAGCTACTCTCCGGCCGCAGATTACCTGAGCGCCATGAACTACCCGGTTGAGGCCGTTTTCCTCTCCCACATGCACAGCGACCATGCGGGCGGGCTCCAGGAAATCCTGTCCGTCTGCACGCCGAAGCGCGTCTATATCTCCGCCAACTGGGCTTCCTATGCGGCGGATGATGGCGTAAACGAGGCCCTTGAGGCCGCGCGGACCCAAGGCTGCGAGATTATTCCCGTCTCCGCAGGGGATGAAATCCAGCTCTCCAAGAAAACTTTACTCCGGGTTCTATCGCCGGTTGCAGGAATTTCCGCTTCCGCGGCGAATGATGATTCATTGGTGCTCCATGTCGAGCATGAGGGAACCAGCGCCCTCTTCACCGGCGACGCCCCTGCCGGGACCATCGCCCCGGTTTCCATGGATGCGGATATCCTGAAAGTTCCGCATCACGGCGCTGCGGATTCCCTGAACAGCGATTTCATCCGGGCAGCCACGCCTTCCGTGGCCATCGTACCCGTAGGATACAACACTTACGGCCATCCTGCGCAGGAGACCATCGATCTCCTCAGCCGCGCAGGCTGCCAAACCTTCCGCACTGACCGCTGCGGGGCGGTCACCTGCCGCTTCGATGAAAACGGCAGAGTTTCGGTGCGCCCATATCTGTCTTCGGAGGCTGCAAATGGACTGGAATGACTTTTTCAAGTCGGTCAAGGAGGGACGTTTTGAATCCGTCTACCTCTTCACCGGCCCCGAGGAACTCACCAAGCGGGAAGCCCTCGCCGCCCTGCGCCGTGCCATCCTGCCCGCCGGGCTGGAACAGCTCAACGACGCCACCCTCGAAGGCGTATCCGCGCAGGCCATCATAGACGCCGCAGAAACCCTGCCCGTGATGTGCGAGCGCCGCATCGTAATGGTGCGCAACTGGGCGCCGCTCCTCCCCGGCAAGGCCAAGAACGAGGAAGCCGATGTGGAGCGCATGCTGGAATGGCTCAAGAATCCGCCGGAAAGCTGCATCGTCGTCTTCTTTATGAGCGTGGAGACCGATGGCAGGAAAAAGCTGCCCTCCGCCCTCAAAAAACTTCCCGGCTATGTGGAATTTGCCCACCTGAGCGGCGCGCCGCTGCAGAAGTGGTGCGCGCAGCAATTGAAGCCCCTCGGCAAGAAGATTTCTGCCGACGCGGTAAATGAAATGACCATGATGGTGGGCCAGGACCTCACCCGCATCTCCGGGGAGCTGAAAAAGCTGGCCGCCTACACGGAGGATGCGCCGGAAATCACCGCATCCGATATCCGCGCCGTGGTCTCCCCTTCCCCGGAATACTCGGTATTCATGATCCTGGACCACCTTCTGGAGGGCCGCATCACCGAAGCCACCCAGGTGGTCAATTCCACGCTGCAGACCGAACCCAGCGTCATCCGCATCATCAGCCTGCTTGGAAACCAGCTGCGCATTGACGCCCACATGAAATTCGCCCTTGAGGCCCGGAATCCCCTTCCCGAGGTGCTCAAGGCCCTGAACGTGAGCGAATACCGCGCCCGCCACATCCAGCGCCAGATTCGATCCATCCCGGCGGAGGCCCTCAAGGAGCGCTACCTCGCCTGCGTGGAGGCGGATTACGCCATCAAATCCGGCCGTCTGAAGGACCGCGCCGCGCTGGATGCGCTCATGCTCCGGCTCGCCCGCAATTGAACCAATCCCAAGGAAATTACGTCTAAGAGAGGCAATGGAGGTATATTGCTATGAAAAGAATACTCAGCTGTGTTTTGATCGCCGCGATGCTCATCTGCTGCGCGGCCGCCTATGCGGAAGTGCCGAAGCTCAGCGAAAATATGTTCAAATACGCCAAGAATACCCTCGCCTGCCTCGCCACCGGTGCATACGATAAGATCGTTACATCCGTGCCTTTCTCCGATCTGTCCCCCAGCGCGGATGAATGGGCCAGCTTCGCCGAGGGCAGCTTCGAAAGCCTTCGCGGCGCAGCTCCCCAGAAGAAATATGCCGTGGCATACTGGACCGGCCGCTGCTGGGAAATCGCCGTTCCCGTGTCCGCGCCGGAAAGCGGAGATGTGGAAGCCCTGATCCTCGCCACCGAGGATGGCCGCTCCTTCTCCGGCTATGGCTACGCCGAATGGGAGGATATCCGCGAGGATTACCAGGATGCCGATTATGTCCAGTGGGACGAGGAATACAACGGCTCCACCTCCGTAATCATCGAATTCAATGAGGATTGAGCGCAAGAAACCCCTGCGATTGAAAATCGCAGGGGTTTTCTTTGGCATAAGCCGGAATCAGTCTTCCTCTTCTTCCTCGGGCAGCTCCGCATCGTGGTAGACAGCCTGGGTGTCGTCGTTGTCATCCAGCATATCCAACAGCTTCTGCACCTTCTGTACGGATTCCTCGTCCGGCAGCTCGGTGGTGGTGGTGGGCACCATGGCGCGCTCAGCGGACAGGAAGGTGCAGCCGGCCTCCTCCAGTGCATCGCGCACGGCGGAGAAATCCGTGGGGCTGGTGTAGATGATGGCGGATTCCTCGCCAACCTCCACATCGTCCGCGCCGCAATCCAGGGCCAGCATGGTCAGCTCGTCCTCATCCATGCCCTTGGAATTGTCGATTTCGATCACGCCCTTGCGCTCAAACTTCCAGGAAACACAGCCGGAAGCGCCCAGGGAGCCGCCGCACTTATCAAAGATGTGGCGCACTTCGCTGGCAGTGC
This sequence comes from Clostridia bacterium, assembly GCA_017481065.1. Next base: position 15,158 of record JAFUPT010000095.1, read on the forward strand.
GGTTGGTGTTGTCGGTAACAACTTCAACGATTACAGCAACGCCGCAGGGAGCATATCCCTCGTAGGTGATCTCCTTGTAGTTTGCGGCATCGCCTTCGCCAGCGGCCTTCTTGATGGAGCGCTGAATGTTTTCATTGGGCATATTGGCGGCCTTCGCCTTTGCAATAACGTCCTTCAGCTTGCTGTTCAGGGCCGGGTCGGCGCTGCCGCCGCTCTTCACAGCGATCACGATTTCGCGGCCGATCTTGGTAAAGATCTTGCCCTTCGCGGCGTCGGTTTTTGCTTTTTTATTCTTGATGGTAGACCATTTGTTATGTCCGGACATGGACTATCCCTCCCAGTCGCTTGTCAGTATAAAACTTGGAATTCGGCTTCTGCCGATTATCACACTATATATTAGCACAAAACACTGGCATTCGTCAAGAAAATGCTGTATAATCATGAAAAACAGTTTTGAAACGGGTGAAAACATGGCGATTGTAAGTGAAATCCGGGAAATCAAGGGGATAATCGAGGTCTCGCTGGACGGCGTGCGCTGGCTCAAGCTCCGGAAAAAGCACTTTGCCTTGCATCCTCTGGAGCTGGACGAAGCCGTCGATCCCGAGGAATACATCGATTCCATCGCCGCTGCGCAGGCCGCCGACTGCTACGAAGCCGCCCTCACCATGCTGGACCAGGCGGCCCAGACCCGCAACGACCTTGCAAAGAAACTCATGCGCAAGGGCTATGTCGCCCCCGCAGCCGAGGCTGCCGCCGCCCGGCTCTGCGAAATCGGCCTCATCGATGACCGCCGCTTTGCTGAGCGCATCGCCCAGGGCCAGCTGAAAAAGCCGGTGGGCGCCTACGCAGTGCGCCGCAAGCTGATGGCCAGGCAGCTCTCCGAGGAGGATGTGGAGGCCGCCATGGAAGGTTTCGACGATGCGCAGCAGGCCGGAGCCTGCAAGGCCGCCGCAGAAAAGCTCTGGCGCAAGTATTCCGCGCTCCCTTCCCGGGAGGGCCGCGCCAAACTATCCCAGGCCCTCGCCCGCCGCGGTTTTTCCTGGGACGCCATACGAAGCGCCGTGGACGCCCTCGCTTCAGATGAAGATTTCTTCGAATAAACGCAAAACAGACCAGAGTCTTACACAAGACTCTGGTCTGTTTATTTTAAACTTCGGTCGGTTTATTCCTTCCACATGCCGTTTTCGATCTTCACCGGCCTGCCGCAGCTCATTTTTCCCTCCGGGCACTTCCCCGTCACCGCACAGGTGGGGCCATAGCCCTGGAAGATGCCGCGGGCTTCCGTCTCGTTCAGCAGCTCGATCATCGCCCTTGCGATGCCGCGAATTTCCCACTGGGCGCGGCTGCAGCTGCGCAGCTTGGCAAAGTGCAGCAGCTCCCGGGCATTCATGGTGATCAAAATGGAGGTCACATGGCCCGCCATGGCGAAGTAAGCCAGCTGTTCGTTGCCCGCCCCATCATTCTTCGCCCGCTCCGCCACTGCGGTCTGCTCCGCAAACGCCTCGCAATAGAGGGCGTTCGCCTCAGCATTTGCCGAAATGCTCTCCGGCAGCACATAGTTTCCATCGGAAAGTGCGCTCAGCTCGTGCCGCAGCTGCAAAGAAAGCATCCTGTGGCGGGTGAAGTGGGTCACGCATGCCAGAGAAACATTGTCGATCCGGAAGCTGTACTGCAAAATTTCCAGCTCCCTTGGCCGGGCGTCCAGCATGAGTTTCTTCATATTATCTGCGTCAAATCCGCCGAAGCGGCGGCCGAAGCGCATCGCCGCATCCAGCGCAGCCTCCGGGTTTGCCGGCGCGCTGACGAGCCGTATCTCCGGCTCCTTTGCCGTACCCACCAGCATAGGGCCCGCTGCACCTTCGCAGATTTCTTCCGGGCGGCGCTGCATTTCCCCGTCGATCACGCCGGGATAGAGCGCGTCAAACTGCTCCTTAATCTGCATGCCCAGCCGTTTCAGCTCCGGGTAGCAGCTGCCGCGGCCCGCGATCATCGCAGACACCATGGAAATCAGCTCCCGGGCGTTCATCGTGGCAAAGAAATTGCTGCGGAAGCCGTAGGGCAGCACGAAACGGGCGTCCTCCTTGGGAATACCCAGCTCCAGCAGGCGCTCATACACGCCAAACAGCGCCTCCGTGCGCGCACAATAGGCCGCCCGTACCTCTTCCGGCATGCCTTCCGGCACCACATAGCCCGCATCAGAGAAATCCACATATCTTCTGGACTTCACCGTGTAGCTCGCCAGCCGGAATTCGATCACAAACTGCTCCACCAGCACGGATACATCGTCGAAGGCGATGGATACCGTCTGATGCTCGATCACGGATTTGTGCCCCGATGAGAGCACCTTGCCCACCAGCTTGAGATCCTTCTCCCGGTCTCCGCTGCGGCCGTAGATTTCCAGCGCCGTTCCCTGCTGCGTGGATATCCGCGCAGAGGACGCTACGACGCGAAGCGCATCTTCATTGTTTAAAATAATTCTTGCCGAACCACGTTCCATGGCTTGAGCCTCCTTTGGTAGTGCTTCCATTTTACCATAGCTTGCGCCCGAAGGCAAGCCGGCCGCCGCCCGCTTGTGGTCCAAAAAGGGGCTGAACCACAAGCGGTAGTATGCCTTTTGGCGATACCTACTTTGGTCTGTTGTGCGGGTCGGTTCATATTATACCGAAGTCTGCCGCAATTGCGATAAAAAGATGACTTAAAATACTTGATTTTGTCTAATTTTACTGGTATAATGATCTTCGTTTGGTCTATATATTATCAAAGTATTTAAATATTACAATTCTGTGTTGGGGTTCTTAAATCCGCTCAATACGGGTTAAAACACAATATGTTGTATTGACTTTTCCAATCAGTCACAATATAATGTGTTTCAGAGGAGGATGCAACATGCTGGATACAATACTTAAGCGAGACGGCCGCACGGTCGCCTTCGATGCTGACAAGATTACAAACGCCATTATGAAGGCCTTCCAGGCCAGCCACAGCGCCAAAACCCGCAAATCTGCCGAGGAAATGACGAAGCAGGTTGTGGAGGAGCTGGAAAGATCCGAAAATATCGGTATCCCGTCCGTGGAAGACGTTCAGGATATGGTTGAAAGCGTGCTGATCGAAAACGGCTTTGTGCGCACCGCGAAGAGCTATATTCTCTATCGCGCCGAGCGCAGCCGCATCCGCGAGATGAACACGCGCCTGATGCGCGTCTATGACGACATCACCAATAAATCCGCCATTGATTCCGATATCAAGCGCGAAAATGCAAATATCAACGGCGATACCGCCATGGGCGCAATGCTGAAATATGGCTCTGAGGGCGCCAAGGAATTCAACATGATGTTCATGATCAAGCCGGAGCACGCCGAAGCCCACCGCTGCGGCGACTTCCACATTCATGACATGGACTTCCTTACCCTCACCACCACCTGCTGCCAGATCGATCTGATCAAGCTCTTCGAGGGCGGCTTCTCCACCGGCCACGGCTTCCTGCGCTCCCCCAAGGATATCCGTTCCTATGCCGCGCTGGCCTGCATCGCCATCCAGGCGAACCAGAACGACCAGCACGGCGGCCAGAGCATCGTCAATTTCGATTATGCCATGGCGGACGGCGTGCGCCTCACCTTTAAGAAGAATTACCGGGACAACCTGATCCGCTCCGTGGAGCTGCTCACCGGCGCCGAGAACGCCGAGGCCGATGTCCGCCGCATCATGGCGGAGATCGAACAGGAGACCGGCATGACGGCCACCCTGGTTCCCTCCGAGGAATATAAGGCTGCAGAGGCCAAAAAGCTCTCCGCACTGGGTATTTCCGCTGAGGAGATCACCCGCATCCAGGCCTTCGCCCAGAAGAAGGCCGAGAGCGAGACCGACCGCGCCACCTATCAGGCCATGGAAGCACTGGTGCACAACCTGAACACCATGAATTCCCGCGCCGGCGCACAGGTGCCCTTCTCCTCCATCAACTACGGCATGGACACCTCCCCCGAAGCCCGTATGGTTGTGCGCAACCTGCTGCTTTCCACCCAGAGCGGCCTCGGCAACGGCGAGACGCCCATCTTCCCCATCCAGATCTTCCGCGTGAAGGAAGGCGTCAACTACAATCCCGGCGATCCGAACTATGATCTGTTCAAGCTCGCCTGCATGACCAGCGCCAAGCGCCTGTTCCCGAATTTCTCCTTCCAGGATGCGCCCTTCAACCTGCAGTATTATAAACCCGGCCATCCGGAAACCGAAATTGCTTACATGGGCTGCCGCACCCGCGTCATGGCCAACAGCGTAGACCCCACCAAGGAGGTCTCCAACGGCCGCGGCAACCTGAGCTTCACCTCCATCAACCTGCCCCGCCTGGCGATCAAGGCCAACCACAACCTGGATGTGTTCTTCGATTCGCTGGACCACATGGTGCAGCTCACCATCGACCAGCTGCTGGACCGCTTCGAAATCCAGGCCCGCAAGTGCGTGCGCAACTATCCCTTCCTCATGGGCCAGGGCGTATGGATCGACAGCGAAAAGCTGGATTGGAACGACGAGGTGCGCGAAGTGCTCAAGCACGGCACCCTGTCCGTGGGCTTCATCGGCCTCGCGGAGTGCCTGAAGGCCCTCATCGGCGAGCACCACGGCGAGAGCGAGAAGGCGCAGAACCTGGGTCTGGAGATCATCAGCCACATGCGCGAGCTCTGTGATGAAGCCACCAAGAAGTACGGCATGAACATCACCCTGCTGGCCACCCCGGCAGAGGGTCTTTCCGGCCGCTTCGTGAAGATCGACAAGAAGAAGTTCGGCGAAATTCCCGGCGTCACCGACCGCGAATACTACACCAACAGCTTCCATGTTCCGGTGTATTACAGCACCAGCGCCGTGCACAAGATCCGCACCGAGGCGCCCTACCACGCCCTCACCAATGCGGGCCACATCTCCTATGTGGAGCTGGATGGCGATCCCACCCAGAATATCGAGGCCTTCGAGAAGATCGTGCGCGTGATGAAGGAATCCGGCATCGGCTACGGCTCCATCAACCATCCCGTCGACCGCGACCCGGACTGCGGCTACAACGGCATCATCGGCGATACCTGCCCCAACGGCGGCCGCGCGGAAGGCGATCATCCCTTCGAACGCATCCGCCGCATCACCGGCTATCTCGTCGGTACCCTCGACCGCTTCAACAACGCCAAGCGCAAGGAAGAATCCGAACGCGTGAAGCACGGCATCTGATCAAAGCAGCAAATCCCGCAGCAAAAGCTGCGGGATTTTTCTGTACAAAAATGCGTTTACAAAACAGGATTCGGTCTGTTTCGTAAACGCATTTTCAAACTTCCGTCTGTTATTCGCAGAACAAAATGATTTCATTTTCGACCCTGGTCTTTTTCATATCAATCACCCGCTGGTTTTCCGAGCCGCGAAAGCGCAGGGACAGGTTTTTCTTCGCCAGCACAAACCTTCCCTCCACCAGCACATCGATCATGGAAAGCATTTCTTCCGAAACCTCGCAGTGCGGGTGTCCGCCGCCGCAGATTTCCGCCAGCGTGTAGCCGGTGTAGCACCAGATATCCTTCCCCGGGCAGTTTTCCTTCACCCGGCGCAAAAAAGGCAGCAGCGCGCGCTGGTTCTCCGGCTCAAAGGGTTCGCCGCCGAGCACCGTGAGCCCATCCACATAGGCGGGCGCAAGGCTGTCCAGCAGCTCCTGCTCGGTCTCCGGGGTAAATTCCCGTCCATAGGCAAAATTCCACGTCTCCGGCTGGAAACAGCCCTCACAGCGGTTCCTGCAGCCAGACACGAACAGCGAGGTGCGTATGCCCTCGCCGTTCGCTATATCCAGTTTTTTGATGTTTCCGTAGTACAAATCTAATTCACCACTTACAGATGGAGCACGCGCTCCTTGATTTCCTGGGTCCGGCCCTGGTTCCAGAACTGGGTGCCGATGTAGCCGCAGGTACGGCGGGCCACATTCATCTTGCTCTGGTCGCGGTTTCCGCAGTTCGGGCATACCCATACGAGCTTGCCGTCATCCTCGCGGATCTCAATCTCGCCGTCAAAGCCGCATACCTGGCAGTAATCGCTCTTGGTGTTCAGCTCGGCATACATAATGTTGTCGTAGATGAACTGGATGATGTGCAGCACGGCCTTCAAATTGTGCTGCATGTTCGGCACTTCCACATAGCTGATGGCGCCGCCGGAGGACAATGCCTGGAACTGGGCCTCAAAGCGCAACTTTTCGAAGGCGTCGATATCCTCAGTGACGTGCACATGGTAGCTGTTGGTGATATAGGCCTTATCGGTCACGCCCGGCACGATGCCAAACCGCTTCTGCAGGCACTTGGCAAAGCGGTAGGTGGTGGATTCCAGCGGCGTGCCATAGGTGCTGAAGCCGATGTTGGTCTCCTTCTTCCATCCCTCGCAGGCGCGGTTCATGTACTTCATAATCTCCAGCGCGAAGGGCGTGGCAGAGGGATCGGTATGGGATTTGCCGGTCATGTAGCGCACGCATTCGCACAGGCCCGCATAACCCAGGGAGATGGTGGAATAGCCGCCATAGAGCAGCTTATCGATCTTCTCGCCCTTGTCCAGGCGGGCAATTGCGCCGTCCTGCCAGAGAATGGGCGCGGCGTCGGAAAGCGTGCCCTTGAGGCGGTTGTGGCGGCACATCAGGGCTTCATAACAGAGCTCGAGGCGCTCGTCAAATATCTTCCAGAACTTCTCCATGCTGCCGCCGGAGGAAAGCGCCACGTCCACCAGGTTGATGGTAACCACTCCCTGGTTGAAGCGGCCGTAGAACTTATAATTGCCGTGCTCGTCCTTCCAGGCGCTGAGGGCGCTGCGGCAGCCCATCACCGGGAAGCAATTGCCCTCCTTGAGCTCCTTCATCTTCTTTTCGGAGATGTAATCCGGAACGAGGCGCTTGGCGGTGCACTTGGCGGCCAGCTCGGTAAGATACCAATACTTGCTGCCCTCGCGCACATTGTCCTCCTCGAGGACGTAAATCAGCTTCGGGAAGGACGGCGTGACCCACACGCCCACCTCGTTCTGCACGCCCTGGTGGCGCTGCAGCAGGGTTTCCTCGATGATGAGGGCGAGGTCCTCCTTCTCCTGCTCGGTCCTGGCCTCATTCAGGTACATAAATACCGTCACAAAGGGAGCCTGGCCGTTGGTGGTCATCAGGGTGAGCACCTGGTACTGGATGGTCTGCACGCCCTTGCGGATCTCTTCCCGCAGGCGGCGCTCCACGATCTTATGGATCACATCCTCATCGGCGCTCGCGCCGGTATCGCGAATCTCCTCCAGCACATCCTTGCGGATCTTCTCCCGGGAAACCTGCACAAAGGGGGCCAGGTGGGACAGGGAAATGCTCTGGCCGCCATACTGGTTGGAGGCCACCTGCGCAATGATCTGGGTGGCGATATTGCAGGCCGTGGAGAAGGAGTGGGGCTTGATGATCATCGTGCCGGAGATCACGGTGCCGTTCTGCAGCATGTCCTCCAGGTTCACCAGATCGCAGTTGTGCATGTGCTGGGCATAGTAATCCATATCATGGAAATGGATGATGCCCTCCTCATGGGCCTTCACGATGTGTTCCGGCAGCAGCATGCGGCGGGTGATATCCTTGGAAACCTCGCCTGCCATGTAATCGCGCTGCACGGAATTCACCGTGGGATTCTTGTTGGCATTTTCCTGCTTGGCTTCCTCATTGTTGCACTCGATCAGGGTGAGGATCTGGTTATCGGTGGTATTCGCCCGGCGAATCAGGCTGCGGGTGTAGCGGTAGCGGATGTAATTTTTCGCCACCTCGAATGCGCCGCACTCCATGATGTGGGTCTCCACCATCTCCTGGATTTCCTCCACGGCGGGCGCGCGGTGCATTTCCAGGCACCTTTCCTCCACCGTGTGGGCGATGTGCAGAACCTGCGGCTGGGTGAGCCGCTCATTTTCGGATACGGTTACATTTGCCTTTTCAATTGCTGCGATAATTTTGCTGATATCGAATACGGCCTCAGAGCCATTTCTCTTGATGATTTTCATTGCCTTCGCTCCAATCATGTATTGCCAAAGAAGATTCTATCACAGTCCGGTGCCAAAATCAAGGGTTTCAGACCATATATCACCATATATAGTGGAATTTAATCATCTTAACTCACAATATATTGTAAAATTATATCCCCACTCCATTCAGGCTCTTGACAAAAAAATGAGCGCATACCGAAAGGTATGCGCCCGTATGAAGGCTGAATTTGTTGGCAGGGCTGCGCTGCCGCTTTCCGTTTATCCCCGGGAAAAGATTTCCAGATCCGCCATACCATCCGCAATGAAATACTGCGGATTCTGGCTCCAGCCATTGAAATAGCCGCCGGGAATCACAAGCCCCGTATTTCCGCCGGTATAGCTGTCCAGCTTATCCTGCACAAGGGAAATGGTTTCGCTCTGGGCATAGCGGAAGGCTTCGCCCACGGTAACGCTGCCGTCATTATTTCGGTCCGCCGGCATGTAGGAGAGCATGCCCAGCATCTGGTCGTTTCCGAAGCCATGGCAGAGCGCATAGGTGAGGAATTCCACAGTGGTGGACTCCGTCTTTCCCACATAGAAGCTGGCATACTTATCATAATTCTGGGCGGTGAGCACGGAAATATTGCCTGCCGCCGCCAGATCGCCCGCGCAGTCCCGGATGAAGCCGCCGCTGTAACAGCTGTCCACGATGAGAACAATCTGTCCCTCGATGCCTTCCATCCAGCTCATCAGCTCCTTGGCGGTTACATAGCTTCCGGAATTTCCCTTATCATAATTCGGGGCGATGGCGAAGTGGTAGCCGTAGTATCCGCTCCCGGTCTGGCCGTAATGGCCGTGGGACATGATGTAAATCAGGGATACATCCTCCTGCGTGGCCTCCTCGAAGGTGCCCCGCACAAGATTGCGGATCGTGCTCTTGCTCGGGTTGTTTACGGCGGCGGTGATTTCGTAGCCTTCGCCATTGATCTCCGACATGCCGAGGGTGCTCTTCATGTTCGCCACATTGTTCGCAGCAAAGGGCAGGTTCTTCACCGTGTTGGCGCTCTTGTTGTATTCGCCGATGAACAGCGCGCGGTATTTCGTGCCGGGCAGCACCTTTACCTTGCAGCTCACGGCGCTGCTGAAGGTGCGGAACAGAATTTCCGTCTCCCCTGCAATCTCGCCCGCAGTGATCATGCCGCTTTCAGCATCGAAGCTGATGATGCTCCCATCCGCAACCTCCCAGTTGAAGGTGCCGATCAGGTCGCCGGGAACAACGCTGTATTCCAGCACGGCGGTTTCATTCTTTTTCAGGGTTACGCTCTCTTCGGAGAGCAGCACCGTGGCAAAGCCCACCACCCGCACCGTGCAGTTCACGCTCTCGGGCGCAGGGTTAGCTTCATCGGGGTTCACGCTGAGCGTGAGCACCGCCTCGCCGGACCGCAGGCCGTTTGCAGCCACGCGCAGGCCATCCACCGAGAGGAGCTCGGGATCGCTGCTCACAAGGGTGTAGCCCCGTTCAAAGGCCGCCTTGTTGAGCACAATGGGCAGCGCGGCGCCATCGCCGCATACGATGCTGTAATGCTCCGCGCCGAAGGAGAGCTTCGCATCCAGCGGATTCTCCACAACCTCCACCACGCAGCTGTCGGTAAGGCCGTTGCAGGTAGTCACTGTGATCGTAGCTTCGCCGGGCGCAGCCGCAGTGAGCGCGCCGCTTGCATCCACGCTGGCAACCGCCGCATTCGAGGATGCGTAATCCAGCTTATCGCAGAATTCATCCGCCGGGGAGCCGAGCGTGGGCGCAAAGGCAATGCCCTCTCCCACCGCCAGACGCAGGCGGCCCGCATTGATGCTCACGGATGTGGGCGCGTGGATCACGTTCACCCGCAGCACGGCGCTTACGCCGTTCTGCATCGTGGCGGTGATGTAGGCCGTGCCGGTCTTTACGGCGGTCACAAGGCCGTTTGCATCCACGGATGCGATCTTGCTGTTGCTGGATTCGTAGCTGATGATGGCCGTCGCGCCGGATTCGAGCACGGGATTGAGCTGCATCGCTTCCATTTCGCCCAGCTTGATCTCCTCAGTTTCGAAGGAAATGCTGCCGGAGAGCCGGCGCACGGTGATTTCAGAAACGGCGTAGCTGCCGTTCACCGCCCGGGCAGTGATGCTCGCCTCGCCGGCGGATACGGCGGTCACAAGGCCGTTTGCATCCACGCGCGCCACGGCGGGATTGCTGCTCGAATAGCTCAGGGTCGCGCTGGCGCTGCCCAGGTTTCGAATGCTCAGCTGCAGGGTATCGCAGTAGAGCGCGCCATCGGTGTAGAGCACCGCCTGGGCAGGCTCCAGTTCGATGGATACAATTTCATCAGAAACGCTGAGCACGAAGTAGGTCTTGATGTTGTTGTAGGACCTGGCAGTAATGCGGGTCTTGCCCTCGCGCAGGGCCTTCACATTGCCCTCCCCATCCAGGATCGCCACGCTGCGGTCAGAGCTGGTATAGGTATAGCTGCTGCTGCATTCATTGCCGTTTGCATCATAGGCGGTGGGTTCCGGCAGGGGAATCACATCGCCCTTGAGCATGGTCAGCTTGTCAAAGCCGTATTTCAGTTCCGCAGGCGCGGCGGTAACCGTCACCAGGCATTCGGCAGTAAAGTGGTTGTAGGTCGTCACCCGTATGGCGGCGCTGCCGGCGGATACGGCGGTCACAAGGCCGTTCGCATCCACGCGCGCCACGGCGGGATTGCTGCTCTCAAAGGCATAGCTTCCGTAGGAGCCGGTGCTCAGCAGCGCTTCAAGCTGCACCTCCATGCCCTCGGACAGGCTGTAAGCGGCCTCCGCAAAGCGCACGGAGCTGGGCGCGGGATACACGATCACCGTGCAGCTGGCGCTCTTTCCGTTCATCGCGGTGGCGGTAATCCTCGCAGTGCCCGCGTTCATACCCGTCACAAGGCCCGTCTGCGGGTCCACGGACGCCACGGCGGGATTATCCGATTCGTATTCCATGATGCTGTATGCATCGGCGGGCTTGAACTTCATCCCGGTTTTCACCGATTCGCCGCAGCCCAGGTGCAGCACGGAAGCCTCAAAGGCGATGGCCCGGGGCGCTTCGCATACGCTCACCTTGCAGGTGGCCTGTATTCCATTGTAGGTGGTGGCGGTGATAACCGCATTGCCCTTGCGCAGGCCAATGAGCACGCCGTTTTCCACCTTCACATTCCGGGTATTGGAGCTTTTCAGGGAGATGGCCGCAGCCGCGCCGCCGTCCACCGTGCCGGTGAGCCCGGTAAATTCCTCGCCCACCATGATCTGCAAGGTGGTGCAGGACAGCCTGAGCTCGGTAGGCGCATCCGCCACTTCCACGCGGCATACGGCGTATGCGCCGCTGTGGGCCGTGATGATCACCTCAGCAGAGCCCTTTGCAACGGCGGTGAGCTCGCCGGTTCTACCGTCCACGCGCACGATGCTTTCATCCGAGGATGCGTAGCTGAAGCTGCACAGGGTGCCGCTGGGATAAACGCCGCCTACCTTCCTGCCCGCTTCACCCACGCCGATGCGGATGCTTTCCTCCGCGGCGGAGATGCTCTCGGGAGCCGGAAGCACAGTCACCCTGCAGCTGGCCGCCTTGCCGGACAGGGGCGCAGCCGTGATCACGGCCGTACCCACGCCGTTGGCGGTAATGACGCCGGTCTCGGGATCAATGCTCGCCACGCCGGGATCGCTGCTTGCAAAGCTCAGCTTGCTGTAAGTGCCCGCAGGCGAGAAGCCCACCTCCAGCGCCGCCTGGTCCAGGCAGCCGATGGTCAGCTCCTTCGCGCTGAAAGAGACGCTCTTCGGCGCGGCGCACACGCTGACCTTTATGCTGGCGGTCACGCCGTTGTAGGTGGAGGCCGTCACGGTGGCCGTGCCCTTGCGCACGCCCACGATGGCGTTGCCTTCGATCTTCACATAGCGCGTATTGGAGCTTTTGAAGGTGATGCCGGAAGCCGCGCCCTCATTCATGGTGAATTCGAGGCCGGAATAGCGCTCGCCCACCATGATTTTCAGGCTGTCCTGCTCCGGTTTCAGCCACTGCGGGGCCTGCAGCACATTCACCGTGCATACGGCGGTAACGCCGTTGCTGGCGCGCACCAGCACTTCCGCAGTGCCGGGAGCCACAGTAACCAGCTCGCCGGTGGCCATATTCACCCGCACAACCGCCGTGTCCCGGGATATGTAATTGAAGCTGCACAGGGTATCCGGATCGTGCACGCCCACGACGAAGCGGCCCGTTTCATGCAGGCCCACGTTCATCACCGGTTCGGCGACGCTGATCTCCTCCGGAAAATTCATCACCTTCACCACGCAGCTGCCGGATTTGCCCTTCCCCGGATCGGCGGTGATGGTCACGGTACCGGCGCGCAGGCCGGTCACAACACCGTTTTCATCCACGGTGGCGATCGATTCGTTGCTGGAAGAATAGGCGCAGCGGCTGTAACTGCCGGTGCTCTTGAATTTCAGCTCCGTTGCGATGCTGCCGCCCACCGGAATGGTGAGCTTGCTCTCCGCAAAGGATACGGAGCTGGGATTTGCGCAAATTTCCACCTTCACATCCCGGATGATGCCGTTCTGGGTGGAAACGCGGATCACGGCGCTGCCCTTGCGCAGGCCGGTCACATCGCCTTCGCTATCCACGGATGCATACTTCGGCTTGGAGCTCTCAAAGCTGAATTCCGCGTGGCAGTCCTCCGCCACGGAGAGCAGTTCGAGCACATTGAAGCTCTCCTTCAAGCCCAGCTTGCAGCTGTTTTTAAGGAGAACGATATCCTCCTCCATGGGCGCGGGCAGCACACGCACTTCGCAGCTGGCCTGCACGCCGCCGGGAGTGGCTGCCGTAACCACGGCGGTGCCGGCCTGGTGCGCGCGCAGCAGGCCATCTTCGGTGACGGAAGCCACCGATGTATTATCGGAAGTATAAATTATGGTATCCCGCTCGTTTTCCAGGAATTCCACACCCAGCTGCTTCTCCATGCCGGCGCAGATGCTCACCGCATCCTCCGGGAAGGAAATGGCCGTCGCCGCGCCGAGCACGGCAATTTCAGCGGTGGCAGGCTTCTTCGGCAGGTTGTAGGCATACACGCTGATGGTGGCCCTGCCCTTGGATACGCCGGTCACAACGCCATTTTCATCCACGGATACCACTCCGGGATCGCTGCTCACGAAGCGGCAGGTTCCGCCGTAGCTGCTGCTGGAGAAGGAAACCTCCAGCTGCGCGCTCTCCCCGATGCCCAGCTCGCCATTTTTCGGCTTCACGCTCACGCTCCGGGGCGCGGATTTCACCGTCACCTCGCATTCCAGGTCGCCAAATTCCGTGCGTGCGGTGATCACAGCCTTGCCCTTGCGCATGCCGGTCACAACGCCATCCTTGTCCACAGCAGCATAGCGGGCGTTGCTGGATTTATACTGCACGTCCCGCTCCACGCCATCGCTGAACGCCACCTCCACCCGGAAGCCGCTGTCGCCCACGCCGATCACGGCGCTCCCGCGCTTCAGGGCAGCAGTCACGGGCAGCTCCGGCTCGGGATAGCTGCAGGCAATCTTCTTCAGGGGCAGGTTTTCATCCTCGTTGTAGCAGCGAACATCCGCATCGTTGATGCAGGAAGATAGATAGGCGTCTATCTCGCCGCCCTCCGCCGGATTCATGGGGCGGATATCCTCCGCATTCACCCAGGCGGTTTCGACGCCCGCATCCGGGCCGGGGTTGTAAGCAATCTCCAGGCGGTCCGGCGCGGCGCCACTCCGGCGGATGGCGTAAACCACGCCTGCGCCCAGCGTCGCATGCACAGCATCGGATTCGTGCTTCCCCGCATACACCTCCACGGAATTGCCCAGCAGCGCGGCAAGGCCGGTGGCAAATTCCGGGCTCTCCCCCGCATCCTTGCTGTAATCGATCCCCAGGGCCGGTTCAGGCGTGGGTTCGATGGTGGGTTCCACGGTCGGCTCGATTGGCGGCTCCGCAGTCGCTTCTGCGGTGGGTTCCGCGGTGGGTTCGATGGTCGGCTCCGCAGTCGCTTCTGCGGTGGGTTCCGCCGTGGGCTCCGCTGTCGGCTCCACCGTCGGTTCCGCATCGCCGGGAAGCGCGGTCTCTTCCGGAATGATGGTTTCAAGCAGCTCCTCGGCGCGCGCAAAAAGCCCCGTTTCCAGCGGAAGCGCGGTGGTAAGCAGCGTTATGCAGAGCAATACAGAGAGCAGCCTTGCGATTTTTTTCATTTCCTTTGATTGGCTCCTTTATGATGCAGCCGCGGATATCCGGGCGTAGAATGCAGGCATTTTTATCCTATGTTACAATTATATCACGAATTATTTCATATGTACAGCATTTGTGTGTGTCTTTATCGTGTCAACCATCCATAATCTATCCAAAAATATGCAGGGAGCCTGTCGCAGCTTGCAACAGGCTCCTAACAGTATTCTTTACTTCCTGCTCTTGGCGGCCTTGCGCTCCTCGATCTTGGAAACCACAACCGCGCAGCTCGCGTCGCCCACGATGTTCAGGGTGGTGCGGCCCATATCGAAGATCTTGTCCACGCCGTAGATCAGGGCGATGCCTTCCACGGGCAGGCCCACGGATTCCAGCACCATCGCCAGCATGATCATGCCCGCGCCGGATACGCCGGCGGTGCCGATGGAAGCCAGAGTGGCGGTGAGCACCACGGAAACCAGCTGGCTCATGGTGAGGGTCACGCCGTAGCAGGTGGCGATGAAGATGGTGGCCACGCCCATGTAGATGGCGGTACCGTCCATGTTGATGGTCGCGCCCAGGGGCAGGATGAAGGAGGAGTATTCCGGATTCGCGCCCAGCTTATCAGAGCATTCCTTGGTCAGCGGCAGGGTTGCCACAGAGGAAGTGCTGGTAAAGGCAAAGATGATGGCGGGAATCATGCCCTTGAAGAAGGTTATGGGGCTCATGCCGGCCATGCCCTTTACAGCCACGGAATACACGCATGCCATGTGGATGATATAGCCCAGGTAAGCAACGCCCAGCACGATTGCCAGGGAGCCGACGATTGCCGGGCCGTTTACGGCGACCACATTCACCATCAGGCAGAATACGCCGATGGGAGAGCACTTGATGATCAGCATCATGATCTTCATGAATACTTCGTTGGCGCTCTCAATCACATTGGCAAAGGGCAGCGCCTTTTCGCCAACCAGCAGGATGCCCGCGCCGATCAGCAGGGCGATCACGATTACCTGCAGCATTTCCGCATTCACCAGCGGCGCCCACAGGTTGCTGGGGAAGATGTTCACGATGGTATCCATAAAGTTCGCGGAGGAAGCGCTGTATTCCGCGCCGGTGGTATCCAAAATCGGGAAAGCGCCCTTGAAGATATTTGCCACAACCAGGCCGATCACGATGGCGATCAGGGTGGTAACCATGTAATATACGATGGTCTTCCAGCCGATGGAACCTACCTTCTTGATATCCTTCATGGAAATCATGCCGCAAATCAGGCTGAGCAGCACGATGGGCACAACGATGAACTTCAGCAGGTTGATGAAGATGGTGCCGATGGGCTTAATGTAGTCGGTAGTGAACTGCGGATTTCCAAGGAAGCACAGGCCGACCAGAATACCGGCGACCATGGCGATGAAAATCCACGCGGCGAGGCCGAGTTTTCTCTTCTGCATAACCATTCCCCTTTGTAATAAAAATAAATAACTTCCCGTTCATTATACCTTCATTTCCGGGATTTGTACAGTGATTTTGCCGTTTTTTCGAATCAATTCCGCCATTTCCTGCGCACAATTGCAAATCAAAGAAAATCTTTCAGATATTCCGCCACTGAGCGGCTCATCTCCCGGGAGAAATCAGAATCATGCTTGCGTGTGCAGAAGGCGCGCATCCATTCATCAAAGCCCTTCTCCCCCGCCCTGCCGGAAAACATCTCCCGAAGCTCCGCGCCATCCATTGCGCGGTAGGCATTTTCATGCACAATGTGCTTGATCGCCGCCCGCTCGGGCTTTTTGCGCTCTATCTGCTGCTGGGTGGGATAGCCGAACACCAGCATGGCCGCCGGGAAAACATACTTCGGCAGGCGCAGCATCTCCCGGTGGATTTCGCAGTTTTCCATGATATCGCCGATATAGCAGGAGCCGATGCCCATGCTCCATGCGGCGGTGACGGCGTTCTGGGCGGCAATGGCGGTATCCGTAACCGCCAGCATCAAATCTCCCGCCTCGGGCGGGCGCGCCTCGCTGCCTGCCACGATGTAGGCGCGTACCATTTGCGGCAATCGGCGCAGAAGATGAGCACCAGCTTCGCCCTGGCAATGAAGGGCTGATGGGCGCAGGTTTCCGCCAAACGGTCTTTCAGGTCCTGGTCGGTGATATCCAGAATTGTATAGAGCTGCTGCTTGCCTGCGGTGGGCGCCATAACGGCGGCTTCGAGGATGAAGTTTTTCTCCTCCGGGGTGATTTCCCTGTCCTCAAATACACGAACCGACTTACATTCGTATAACTGCTTTATTACATCGTTCATATAGGAATATCCTACGAATGTATGGTTCAAATCATGAGAATATGGCACATTTCCGATCGGAAATGTGCCACAAAATGCTCAAATGTACTTCGGTGCTTCGCTGTCGCAATAGATGCAGCGGTACACCTGCTTTTCCGGGTTCACAAGGCGGAATACATGCTTGATCTCCTGCTCGGTGGAGGTGATGCAGCGGGGATTCTTGCACTTGATGATATCGGTCACCTTCTCCGGCAGGGAGAGGTATACGCGCTTGACGAGCTCGCCGTTGCGGATGATATTTACGGTGATGCCGGGATCAATGTAGCCCAGGATATCAAAATCGAGGTCGATCACCTGGCCGATCTTGATGATATCCTTGGTGCCCTTCTTGGAGCTATCGGCATTTTTGATCATGGCGACGGTGCAATCCAGCTTGCCGAGGCCAAGGATGTTGTAAATTTCCATTGCGCGGCCGGCGGTAATGTGGTCCAGCACGATGCCATCGCGAATCTGTCCAATAATCATACGGCCACCTCCAGGAGCTTGAGAATCAGGGCCATGCGCATGTACTTGCCGTTCAGGGCCTGCTTGAAGTAGCAGGCGCGGGGATCATCATCCACCGCAACGGAAATTTCATTCACGCGGGGCAGCGGATGCAGGATGTTCAGGTCCGCCTTGGCGGTGCGCAGCTTCTCGGGAGTGAGGATATAGGTATCCTTCAGGCGGATATAATCGGCCTCGTTGAAGAAGCGCTCGCGCTGCACGCGGGTCATGTACAGGATATCCAGCTCCGGCATAACTTCCTCGAGGCTGGTAACTTCCTTATACTCGATGCCCTGGGGATCGAGCACATCGGTGAGGATATACTGGGGAATCCTCAATTCCTCAGGAGAAATCATCACGAATTTCACCCCTGCGTAGCGGCTCATGGCGGAAACGAGGGAATGCACGGTGCGGCCGAACTTCAAATCGCCGCAGAGGCCCACGGTGATGTTTTCAAACTTGCCCTTCTCGCGGTAGATGGTGAGCAGGTCCGCCAGGGTCTGGGTGGGATGGTTGTGGCCGCCGTCGCCCGCGTTGATTACCGGAATGCTCGCCGCCATGGAGGCAACCATCGGCGCGCCCTCCTTGGGATGGCGCATGGCGATGATATCGGCATAGCAGGAGATCATCTTCGCGGTATCGGAAACGGATTCGCCCTTGGACGCGGAGGAGGAGCCGGCGTCGGAGAAGCCGAGCACATTGCCGCCCAGTTCATACATGGCTGCCTCGAAGGACAGGCGGGTGCGGGTGGAGGGCTCGAAGAAGAGGGTTGCCAGCTTCTTGCCATGGCAAACTTCCGCATACTTCTTCGGATTTTCGATGATATCCAGTGCGCGCTCAATCAGCTCCTGAATTTCATCGGTGGAGAGCTGCATGATATCGATCAGGTGTCTCATTTTGCGCCTCCGATCCAGCTTTCATCGCTGGGATTGTTGCGGAAGGCGATCAGGCGGGCGATATCCTCGGCCTTGATGTAACCGGCTTCGGCTGCGGCCTCGGCCATGGCGTCAAAATCGGTGAGGGAGATGTTCTTCACATCTGCGGCGGCGAGGCGGTCGAGGCCCTTCTTCATGCCATAGGTGAAGATGGAAGCGATGCCGAGCACTTCCGCGCCAGCTTCGCGCAGCACGTTTACAACATCGATGGCGCTGCCGCCGGTGGAGATCAAATCCTCAACAACAACCACCTTCTGGCCGGGAAGCAGCTTGCCTTCGATCTGGTTCTTGCGGCCGTGGTCCTTCGCGCCGGAGCGCACATAGCCCATGGGCATGTTCATCAGGTGACCAACGATGGCGGCGTGGGCGATGCCGGCGGTGGAGGTACCCATCAGCACTTCGGCGTCCGGATAGTTCTCGCGGATCACCTGCGCCAGGCCCTCTTCAATCTGGGTGCGCACTTCGGGAGCGGTCAGGGTGAGGCGGTTATCGCAGTAAACGGGGCTCTTGATGCCGCTTGCCCAGGTGAAGGGCTCGTCGGGGCGGAAAATAACGGCCTGAATGCTCAGCAGAGCGTTTGCAATCTTCTTTTTCATGATGTATATCCTTTCGTTTTGAAGCTATACGACTCAGGAGACGCTGTCTCCTGAGAACCTCTGTTCAAGGGACGCTGTCCCTTGAAAATCCCTGCCAAGGGGGATGATCCCCCTTGGATCCCTCAGCATGCGATGCTGCGCATCGCTGAAGGACAATGATTATATCTGTTTTTTCTTTTTGCA
>JAFUPT010000096.1 GCA_017481065.1 Clostridia bacterium
CCGACGCCGCCGAGAAGCCCATCATCCTCTACAATGTCCCCGGCCGTACCGGCTGCAATATCCTGCCCTCCACCTACGCCAAGCTGGCCGATCATCCCAACATCGCCGGTATCAAGGAAGCCAACGGCAATATCTCCAAGATCGTGGAGACAGCGGCACTGGTGGGCGACAAGCTGGATATCTACTCCGGAAATGACGATCAGATCGTCCCCATTATGGCCTGCGGCGCGCTCCACGCAGTAGCGTACCACTTCCTTGTGCTCCTCATCGGAGAGGGTGGGGCCTTCGCCGGTGGTGCCGCAGGAAACCAGGGCGTCGATGCCGGAATCAATCTGCCAGTCAATCAGGCGGCCGTATGCATCGTAATCCACTTCGCCGTTGGCCTTGAAGGGGGTGATCAGTGCGGTGGCAATGCCCCTGAAGATGCTGTTTTTCATTTTATCATATCCTCCTGTAGAATTCAAAGATACTATTTGTAATTTATCGCCAGCTTTTCGAGGAAATCTGCGCCTGCGAGCAGGGCGGCTTCATCGAAATCGAAGCATCCGTTGTGGAGTGCTGGACAGGGCCCGCAGCCGAGGAAGAAGAACATGCCCGGCAGGAATTGCTGGTACCAGGAAAAATCCTCGGCAGTCATGGCGGGAAGGGGAAGCTCGGTGTAGGAAATGCCCGAAGCCTTCACCCGTTCGCAGAGCCCGGGCGGGTTCATCACTGCGGGAAATCCTTCTGTAGTATGGATGGAGATGCTGCAGCCGGTTTCGGCGGAGATTTCCCCCGCCATGCGCTTCAAGCGGCCCAGGATGGAGAAGAATACTTCATCCTGAAACGCCCTCAACGTGCCCTGCAAGAGGGTTCGGTCGCTGATTGCATTGCGCACGCTGCCGCTCTCCATCCTGCCGAAGCGCACGAGGCGGAAGACGCCATCCGGCCAATCATCCTCGATCTGCTTTGTGCGCCGCACGAATTCGGCTCCGGCAAGCAGGGCATCGATGCCCTGGGCGGCTTTTGCGATATGGCTGGCCTTGCCGCGAATTTCCACGGTGAGCTCACAGGAGCGGGCCATCATTTCATTTGCCCGGCTGGCGATGATGCCCAGCGGCAGCTCCGGCCAGAGATGCATGCCGAAGATGGCTTCGATGTTTTTGCCCTGGAATATGCCGCTCTCGCAGATGTCCTTTGCGCCGCCGGTGGTTTCCTCTGCGGGCTGGAAGATGAGCAGGAAGTTGCGGTTTGCCCGGAGCCTGTCCAGCCGCCGCGCCAGCTCCAGCAGCATGGCCATGTGGCCGTCGTGGCCGCAGGCGTGCATCCTGCCGGGGTGTTCGGAGGCGTGGGGAAGGCCGGTCTCCTCCTGCACGGGGAGGGCGTCGGCGTCGCTGCGGAAGGCGAGGGTGCTCTCTGCGCCGTTATCAAAGTATGCGCAGAGGGAGCCTGGAATGGGGCTTGAGAGCGCGCAGCGCAGGGGAGAGAGGCTGCCGCGCAGGTAGGCCATGGTTTTGTCCAGCTGGCGGTCCAGCTCGGGAATGCGGTGCAGGGCGCGGCGGTCGGAAATGATCTGCTGCATACTTAGCCGCCTCCTTCAGAAAATTTTGTCCAGATGCTTGCATTCTGCGCCGATGGATGATACCATATACAGCAAAAACCGGATATGGAGGCCAGCGCAATGAACGCACAGGAAATTATTGAATTGATCCGCAGCTCGAAGAAGCAGACCCCCGTTCGCGTGTACCTGCGGGAGAAGGCCCCGCTGCAGTTTGAAAATGCCAAGGTGTTTCCCATGGGGAACGGCACCAGCATCATCTTCGGCGATTGGAAGGACATTTCCCCCGTGCTGGAGGAGCATGCTGCGGATATCGAGGAGCTTGTAATCGAAAACGATTGCCGCAATTCTGCGATTCCGCTGCTGGATAAGAAGAATATCAACGCCCGCATCGAGCCCGGCGCGGTGATCCGCGACCAGGTGGAAATCGGCGATAACGCCGTGATCATGATGGGCGCGATCATCAACATCGGCGCGGTGATCGGCGAAGGAACGATGATCGATATGGGCGCCGTGCTCGGCGGCCGTGCCACGGTGGGCAAGCGATGCCATGTGGGCGCGGGCGCGGTGCTCGCCGGCGTGATCGAACCCGCCAGCGCCACTCCCGTGATCGTGGAGGATGATGTGCTGATCGGCGCGAACGCCGTGGTAATTGAGGGCGTGCGCATCGGCAGGGGCGCGGTTGTGGCCGCAGGCGCGGTGGTGATTTCCGATGTGGAGCCGAACGCCGTGGTGGCCGGCATTCCCGCCCGGGTGATCAAGATGAAGGACGAGAAGGCCGCCGGAAAGACCGCCCTCGTGGATGCGCTGCGGCAGCTGTAAGGCTTCCTGATACAAAAAAGATGGCTGATTCGGAATCAGCCATCTTTTTTGTATGCTGCAACCCAAATGGATACAGCGATTCTTCAAACAAAGATAGCTCTCCGCAAAAACTGCGACAGTTGCCCGGGTATTATCCCTGCAACCAGGCCAGCCGCTGCCGACGGCCGCCTTCGGCATCATTCCCTTTCACGAAGCCCAGCCCGGCCGGCTATCAGGCTTCGCTACTGATGTTTGATGCGCCTCTATCGATGTGCAATAGTTTAATATAGTGAAGTGCTGTTGTCAATAGGTTTTTTGTAAATATTTGCCGCTCATTCCGGCTTGAGCGCCGCTTTCAGGATGGAAATTGCTTCTTCCAGTTCCTCCATGGTGATGGTGAGCGGGGGCAGCAGGCGCAGCTTGGTCTTTGCGGTGAGCACCAGCACGCCCTTCTCCAGGCAGGCGGATACGACCTCCTTCGCGGGTTTCTCCGTCTCAATGCCCAGCATCAGGCCCATGCCGCTCACGCCCTTCACGCCGGGTGCATTTTCCAGCTGGGAGACGATGTAGGCGGATTTTTCCTTCACGGATTCCAGCAGGGCGCCATCGATGCGGGAGAGGATGCTCACAGCGCCCGCGCAGGCCACGGGATTGCCGCCGAAGGTGGAGCCGTGGGTGCCGGGGGTGAGGGTATTTTCCACGCGCTCGCCCAGCATGCATGCGCCGATGGGCAGGCCGCCGCCCAGGCCCTTGGCGGTGGACACGACGTCCGGCTGCACGCCGTAGCTCATGTAGGCGTAGAGGGAGCCGCAGCGGCCGTTGTCGGTCTGCACCTCGTCGATCACGAGCAGCATGTTCTTTTCCCGGCAGAGGGCTTCAACGCCCTTCACAAATTCCATGTCGAGGGCCATCACGCCGCCCTCGCCCTGCACCATTTCCATCATCACGGCGCAGCAGGCGTTTGCTTCCGCCAGGCGGCGCACATCGGCAAGGTTGTTTGCCTCGGCGTAGACGAAGCCGCCGGGGAAGGGGCCGAAATTGGTGTGGAAGGAATCCTGGCCGGTGGCGGCCAGGGTGGCGATGGTTCTGCCGTGGAAGCTGTTTTTCAGGGTAATGATGGTGGAATGGCCTTCGCCGTGGGTATCCAGGCCCCACTTTCGGGCCACCTTGATGGCGCACTCATTGGCCTCCGCGCCGGAATTGCCGAAGAAAACCTTCTTCATGCCGGTGCGGGTGCAGAGCATTTCAGCCAGCTGGGCGCAGGGGGCGGTGTAGTAGAGGTTGGAG
>JAFUPT010000097.1 GCA_017481065.1 Clostridia bacterium
ATGAAGCTGATGCTCAATGGTGCGGTGACCCTCGGCACCCGGGACGGCGCGAACATCGAAATCTTTGAGCAGGCCGGCGAGGAGAACAACTTCCCCTTCGGCGCGACCGTCGAGGAAATCAACGCCATCAAGGCCAGCTATGATCCCGAGAAGCTCTACAAGGCCGACAAGAAGATCAAGCGCGCCGTGGACGCCCTCGCCGATCTTTCCATCACCCTTGAGGACGATCCGAAGGCGGATTACGAGGGCGCGATTGCCGAGCTCAAGATCGCCCTTTTGAAGGGCAAGAGCTGGCACAAGCCGGACCACTACTTCCTGCTGCATGATTTCTCCGCCTACCAGCAGGCCCGCCTGAAGGCCATCCGCGCAACCAAGGATGAAATCGTCTTTGCCAAGATGTGCCTGATGAACATCGCCGGCGCCGGCAAATTCTCCTCCGACCGCACCATCCAGCAGGACGCCAAGGAGATTTGGAAGGTGTGATGCTTAGGGAACGCTTAAGGGGCTCCGCCCCTTAAGAATCCCCGCCAAAGGGGATGATCCCCTTTGGAAACCTCACATAAAAGAATCGATCCCATGGAGGGATCGATTCTTTGTTTTTCTTCAATATGCAGCTTTCTCTGAAACCTCTCATCACTCCTCAACCAGCCTGCATTCCACACGGCCGAGGGTCTTGTCCTCGCCAATGACCTTGGCCTCCAGGAATATGCTCTCGGGCACCTCCTCAAAGGACTGCATCTCCATATCCCAGTGGAAAACGCCGTTTTCTTCCCAGCTGCCGCCGGAGCCTGTGTTTATCCTCTCGCCCGTGGAATCGTACAGCCGGAAATCAATGCCCATCTCCTCTCCCTCTTCCGCCTGCTGATAGCGGTATTCGATCTTCAGATAGCCGCGCACCTTTGTGCAGGTCAGGCTGCAGTTCAGAATTTCAAATCGCTCGCCAAAGGCATTGCCTGCGGGAGTGAAATCATACTTCTGCTCCGCTTCAGATTTGGGCAGGACGAAGTTGATTTCCGGGATACTGAACTCCTGGTCATCAATCCGTACCACAGCCCGGGCGTGCATTTCAATTTCGCTTACATCCAGCATTTCATCTGCGATGCCGGATTCCCACCAGATGATGCTGCCATCGGCATCCTCTCTGGCGTCGCCCGTATCCATAAAAATCAATTCATTTCCTACGCCTATATTGATCCAATAGCCCATCATTTCCCTGCCGTCCCTGCGGCCCAGCACCTGGAAGTCCTCAAAATCCGCGTAGTAGAGCTTGCCATCCCGCTTATAGGCGATGAGGCCCTTTTCATTGGCTTCTTCCCTGTTCTCGGGAATCTGCACCTCCTCGCCATTTACGAGCAGCTGCTGCTTCTCCTCCTCGTATACAATAATCTGTTTTCCCGCCTCAGTTTCGCACTCCTGAGTTCCCTGCGGCACCTCCACAGGAACGCTCTGGCGGATATAGGTATCGTCCGGCGCATCCTGCATGAACGCATCGAACATGGCATATCTCTCAGTATCCTTAGGCGTCAGCCTGCACTGCACCAGCACGCCCTGGCCATCAAACACCGCTTCCTCCACGGTGAGCACGGCGTATTCGTTTTCTGCCGTGCCGAGGTTCTTTTTCACCATTTCCTCCGCACCTTCCAGCGGCAGGATCGGATCCACAGTATCCGTAAGCAGGTGGAACACGCCCAGTTCGTTCATTGCCACCGCCGCGCCCGCAAACAGGGCGACCAGAATCACCGCAGCAGCCAATACAGTAGTAAACTTATATCTCTTTTTCATTTTTCTTTCCTCCAGACCGTTCAGTGTGCCGCGCAGCCGGTCGTGGAAGTCCTCCGGCACATTGCCGAAGGCGCTCTGCCAATCCTGCCTGTTCATAGCTCTGCCTCCCCGCCCAGCTGGCGCTTCAATTCCAATTTTGCACGCTTCATGCGCGATTTTACCGTTCCTTCCGGGATTTCCAGCATCTGCGCAATTTCCCGCACCCGGTAACCCTCCATGTAGTGGAGCATCACCGGCAGCCGCAGTTCGCCCTCCAGCGCCATCAGCGCATCATGGAGCGCTGGATGCGCACCCTCCGGGGCAGCGGGCTCAGCCACGCTCTCCAGCGGCACCGCGCTCCTGCGGCTTGCGAGCATTGTGCGGCAAACGTTGATCAAGATGCGCGTGAGCCAGGTTTCAAAATAGCGCGCTTCCCGGAGACTTTCCAGCTTCTCCCACGCCCGGAGCACCGCTTCCTGCGCCGCATCCATGGCGTCTTGCCGGTTCTGCAGCATACCGTAGCTGATGCGGTATAGCCGCCCCTCCAGCGCCAGCACCCTCTTCGAAAACTCCTGCTTGTTCATCCTGCATCCCTTTCTGCAAACCGATCGATCTGTTTACACCTATTAGACGGAATAATATGGGCTTTGGATTTTGGATTCGGAGAAAAATTTGGGGGAGGCACTGGGGGACTTTGTTCCCCAGACCCCCTACCAAGGGGAATGATTCCCCTTGGAACCCTCAGTAAAAATTATATCATAGCGCCATCAGGGTCGGCAAGAATGACCCTGATGGCGCTGTCTCTGCCAAATCACGGACCAAAAGGCTCTCCTGTGCAAGGGGAGCTGTCAATCGCTTGCGATTGACTGAGGGGTTGTCAAATCCTGCGCTTTGGAACAGAATTCCCCGTCCCTCCGTCAAAATATGGAAGGGAGGAAAACATATGCAAAGAATCACAAAATGGCTGCCTCCGGCGCTGTGTTTGCTCTACGCCTTCTATCCCTCTGTCCGCATCCTCGGGGATACATTCGGCTTTTCCTACGAACTGCGCAATCCCACCCTCTGCGCATACCTGATGGCTCTGCTTTCCATCATCTCCGCAGTATACCTGCTATGGAAAAGGCACACCGCCGGCAGGCTGGAGCGGGTTTGTTCCCTCCTGATCGCACCGCTCAGCTGTGTTTTCTGCCTGCATATGCTGATTCAGGCCGAACCCGCGCGCATCATCCCCGCCCTGCTCTGCCCCATCGCCGCTTTCGCCGCGCATTTCGGCTTCAAACCCATCCGCTGGTATTCCATCCCCATCACCCTGTTTGCCATCGTTTCCATGTTTTCCCTGTTCTTCATGGGCTTTCTTGGATGGATTTGGTACGATCCGTCCAGCATCCAGATTCTGGAATCCACCGCCTCCCCGGATGGCAAATACATCATCGAAACCATCTATATAGATGAGGGCGCACTCGGCAGCACAACCGTCCGGGATACGCGCAGCGCCGAACCCGTTCAGCTTCTGCTCGGCAGGCTCTATCCACATTATGAACGGGAATACCTAGATTGAATACAATACTGCAAAGCGCGCCCGGAGCGGGCGCGCTTTGCTTTCACCATATTGATACTATTCATTTAGTTTGATTCTTTTTGGCTTCTCCTTTTCATCCTCCGAGGAAACAAATTCCGCATAAACAGTCACATAGACCCACATTCCCAGCGCATACAGGAGCGCCAGCAGAACCAAAGAGGCGTATATTCCTATCTCCTTCGATGTAAAAATTCCAATCAATATTCCAAATACACCGGAAAATACAACCACCGGAACAGCCAGAATACCCATTTCATGCCTATAATCCCATCGATCATTTTTGTACCAGATATTTTTCCCACATTTCTTACAGGTAAATATATTATCGTAAGTGAACATTGCCTTTATGGTTTCCTTAGGTCTGTGCTTGCACTTCATGGTCATCCCCCTCTCCCTCTATGATAGCATTGTTCTGTTTTTTATGTCAATATTCATTTCTCCCGCCCATCGCGCCGCCATCCGGCGCGGTGGGCTTTTGCCGGGTCAAGGGGCGGCTCGCCCCTTGCGGGTTCTCAGGGCGGCGCCCTGAGCGGAGTCCAGGGGCAGAGCCCCTGGCCTCCCCCAACATTTTACTTGCAAAATCCCCCATAACGGGCTATAATGGTAACAATCCATAATGCGTCAAGGAAAAAGAAGATCGTGCAAAGCGCATAGAGAGCCGGGGAGAGGTGGAAGCCCGGCGGCGGCGGCGATCGGATCCGCTTTCCGAGCATCCGGTGACGAGCCGGAGGGCCTGCGCCCCTTACAGCGCATCGAGTGGCCGGATGATGAAGAATCAAACGGCAATTTGGGTGGCAACGCGGAAGTCTTTCGTCCCATATTTGAAGGGGATGAAGGGCTGTTTTTTATGGCGCAAGAAGAATAAAATTCGGAGGGAAACGACACATGATTGATATGAATCTGATCCGCACGAACCCCGATCTGGTTCGCGAGAACATCAAGAAAAAGTTCCAGGATGAAAAGCTGCCCCTGGTGGACAAGGTGATTGAGCTGGACAAGCAGAACCGCGAAGCCATCCAGCGCGCGGACTATCTGCGCTCCCAGCGCAATTCCATCTCCAAGCAGATCGGCATGCTGATGGGCCAGAAGAAAATCGAGGAAGCCAACGCTGCCAAGCAGCAGGTAAAGGACATGCAGGATGAGCTGGCCGCCCTCGAAAAGAAGGAAGAAGAGCTGGCCGCCGAGGTCAAGAAGATCATGATGGTGATTCCCAACATCATCGATGATTCCGTGCCGATCGGCAAGGACGACAGCGAAAACGTGGAAAACGAGCGCTTCGGCGAGCCCGTCGTGCCGCCTTTTGAGGTTCCCTACCATGTGGATATCATGGAGAAGCTCAACGGCATCGATCTGGACGCCGCCCGCAAAACCAGCGGCAATGGCTTCTACTATCTCAAGGGTGATATCGCCCGCCTGCACAGCGCCATCCTGAGCTATGCCCGCGATTTCATGATCGACCGCGGCTTCACCTATTATATCCCGCCCTTCATGATCCGCTCCAGCGTTGTAACCGGCGTTATGTCCTTCGCGGAGATGGAAAACATGATGTACAAGATCGAGGGCGAGGATCTCTACCTGATCGGTACTTCCGAGCATTCCATGATCGGCAAGTTCATCGATACCATGCTGCCGGAATCCGATCTGCCCCAGACCCTCACTTCCTATTCCCCCTGCTTCCGCAAGGAAGTGGGCGCCCACGGCATCGAGGAGCGCGGCGTATACCGCATCCACCAGTTCGAAAAGCAGGAAATGATCGTGGTC
>JAFUPT010000098.1 GCA_017481065.1 Clostridia bacterium
CTGAATCTGATGAGCGCACTGCTGCCGCCGCTGGCCGGCGTGATCATCGCCAACTACTGGATCATCGGCAAGGGCAAGAAGGAGCTGTTCAAAATTCAGGGCGGCGTCTATGCGCCCGGCCTGATTTCCTACCTGGTCGGCGCATTCGTGGCCTGCCTCACCGGCGGCACCTTCGCATCCTTCCCCGGCCTCGCATGGCTGAACCTGCCCTTCTTCATCGGCCCGGTGAACGGCATCATCGTATCCCTGGTGCTGTACACCATCATTGCCAAGGCGAAGAAGAACTGATTTCTGAAGGAAAACTGCATATCCGTCGGCGGCATGATCATGTGCCGCCGACGGGCGTATCTAAAAAACATGAGGTGAAAGACATTGAGAAAAATCGGCATCAAGGAAATCGAAGATATCGCCCTCGGCGCGGCATTGCTGGGCGCGGGCGGCGGCGGTGATCCCTACATCGGCAAGCTGATGGCAATCGGCGCGGTGCGGGAGTGCGGCGAAGTGACCCTCATCTCCCCGGAAGAAGTGCCGGACGACGCGCTGATCATGCCCATCGCCATGATGGGCGCGCCCACGGTGCTCTGCGAAAAGGGCATCGGCGGCACGGAATACAAGCATATTTTTGAAATGGTGGAGTGCTACTTCGGCCGCAAGGTGTATGCTACCATGCCCATGGAGGCGGGCGGCGTGAATTCCATGCTGCCCATCGCGGCGGCGGCACGCCTTGGCCTTCCCATGGTGGACTGCGACGGCATGGGCCGCGCATTCCCGGAATTGCAGATGGTAACCTTCACCATCGGCGGCGTATCGGCAACCCCCATGGCCCTCACCGATGAAAAGGGCAACAGCGTGATCTTTGAAACCATCACCAACCAGTGGACGGAGGAGCTCGCCCGCGCGGTCACCATGTCCTGCGGCGGCAGCGTAACCTGTTCGCTGTATGTGATGGACGGCAAGACCATGAAGGAATTCTCCGTGCACGATATCGTGACCCGCAGCGAGCAGCTGGGCGCGGCCATCCGCAACGTGAAGAATGTGACGGATGGTACGCCCGAAGAAAATTTCCTGAGGTTCTCAGAAGGCATCAAGCTGTTCAAGGGCAAGATTTCCGATGTGCTGCGCACCACCAACGGCAAGTTCAACCTCGGCAAGATCCAGCTTGAAGGCATCGGAGACTGCAAGGGCCACAAGGGCGAGGTTACCTTCCAGAATGAAAACCTCTGCGCCAGCGTGGACGGCGAAATCCTTGCCACCGCGCCGGACCTGATCTGCCTGGTGGATACCGAAACCTTCACGCCCGTCACCACAGACGGCCTGAAGTACGGCAAGCGCGTGCTGGTGGTGGGCCTCAAGTGCTATCATATGTGGCGCACGCCCAAGGGGCTCGAGCTGGTGGGACCCAGGTATTTTGGCATTGATACGGATTACATTCCCGTGGAGGAGCGCGTAAAGGGAGGTGCGGCAAATGTATAAGCTGGGTATCGACGTGGGCGGCACCAATACCGACGCCGTATTGATCGACGGCAATTTGAACGTGATCGCCGAGGTGAAGAACCCCACCTCCGGCAATATCTTTGAGGGCATCATGGGCGCGGTGCAGGAGCTTCTGAGCAAGACGCAGATCGACCGCAGCCAGATCCACCAGGCCATGCTGGGCACTACCCAGTGCACCAACGCCATTGTTGAAAGAAAGAACCTCGCGAAGATCGGTCTGCTGCGCATCGGCGCACCCGCCACCCTCGGCGTACCGCCTATGGTGGATTGGGCGGATGATATTCAGTTCATCTGCGAAAAGAGCGCGGTGATCGCCGGCGGCTTCGAATATGACGGCAAGGAGCTGGCTCCGCTGGACGAGGCGGCCGCAAGGGAATTCTTCGCCTCCCTCAAGGGCAGGGTGCATTCCGTTGCCATCTCCAGCGTGTTCTCCACTGTGCGCGCCGACCATGAGCTTCGCGCTGCGGAAATCTGCCGTGAAGTGATGGGCGATGATGTGCACATCTCCATCTCCAGCGAGATCGGCAGCATGGGCCTGGTCGAGCGTGAAAACGCCACCATACTGAACGCCGCGCTGTACAAGGTGGCCGAGCGCTTCACCGAGGGCTTTGCCTACAGCCTCGCCCAGGAGGGCGTGACCAACGCGGATATCTACCTCTCCCAGAACGACGGCACGCTGATGACCATGGAGTATGCCCGCCGCTATCCCATATTGACCGTGGCCTGCGGCCCGACGAACTCCATTCGCGGCGCGAGCTACTTGAGCCGCCTCAACAACGCCATCGTGATCGACGTGGGCGGCACCACCACCGACCTCGGCGTGATCCAGAACGGCTTCCCCCGGGAGTCCGGCGTGGCAGTGACCATCGGCGGTGTGCGCACCAATTTCCGCATGCCGGATGTGTATTCCATCGGTCTCGGCGGCGGTTCCATCGTGCGCGAAAAGGCGGACGGAACCGTGACCGTCGGCCCGGACAGCGTGGGCTATGAAATCACGGAAAAGGCCCTCGTTTTCGGCGGCGATACCCTGACGGCCACTGATATCGCCGTGCGCCTTGGCATGGCAGACATCGGCGATGCTGAAAAGGTTGCACATATCAATAAGGACCTGGCTCTCAAGGCCCTGGCCGCCATCCGTGAGCTGGTGGAGGAAAGCATCGATGTGATGAAGGTTTCCAGCGATGATCTGGATGTAATCCTTGTGGGCGGCGGCTCCATCATCCTGCCGGAGAAACTCGCGGGCGCGAAGAGCGTTACCAAGCCCAATTTCTTCGGCACGGCAAACGCCATCGGTTCTGCGATTTCCAAGGTCAGCGGCACTTATGAAGCACTGATCAACTACGATGAGCTTCCCCGCGAGCAGGCCCTCGAAAAGGCCAAGGCGGAAGCTGTCGATATGGCGGTGAACGCAGGCGCAATCCGCGAAACCGTGGAGATTATCGAGGTTGAGGATGTTCCGCTGGCCTATTATCCGGGCAATACCTGCCGGGTGAAGGTAAAGGCTGCCGGCGAGCTGAGGGGCTAAGCGCCGGTCCTCCCCCGCCCTTTCGCCCTGGCAACGAGGGGCGATATAAAAATGCGCTGCCGCAGGATACTGCGGCAGCGCTGCTTTTATGATATTTGCTTATGCCTTTTCGAGGGCGAGGGTCTTGGTGGTCAGGTCGCACACCTCGGTGGGGCCGTAATACTGGATGGCGCCCGGATAGGTGAAGCAGGTCTCCACTGCCCACTCTTCGCGATGTGCCTCAAAGAACTTGAAGGGTGCGCCGTCGAGCTCAACGAGGGCCTTGCGGATAACGGGCTTATCCTTGCCGTGGCGGCGCTCGATGTTCATCATCTTGGTGATGGGCATGCCGCCTGCAACCCACTCCTCAGCGGGCGCGGACAGGTTGGATACCTTGGACAGGTAGCCGGTGTAGCCGTACTGGATCAGCATGAAGGCGTTGTAGCCCAGGGAATAGCAGTAGTCGGCATCGAAGTTGGAGGGGAAAGCGCAGCGGCCTTCATAACCGAAGAAGTGGTGCTGAGCGGAGAACTTGCCCTTGTAGCTGCCGGCGGCCTTGCGGTCTGCCAGATTCTTCTTCACCATTTCGGAGAACAGCTTTTCGGATTCGATCAGGGAAAC
>JAFUPT010000099.1 GCA_017481065.1 Clostridia bacterium
CCCAGTTTTCGCCGTGAGAGGGCGACGTCTTAACCGCTTGACCATGGAGGCATATTGGCTGCCGAACTAGGATTCGAACCTAGACAATACGAGTCAGAGTCGTAGGTGCTACCATTACACAATTCGGCAATCTGTCAACCGGGCGCGACGCACCCGACCGACGCATATTATTATACGACTCTGCCGGGCAATTGTCAATAGGGAAACGCAACTTTTTTTGCTTTTAACTTTCTGGACAGAATATCCTGCAACCAATTAAATGTTGGTAAATGATGCAAAAATACTTGCAACTGGGTTAAAAGCGGAGTATGCTTATTATAGCTAGTCGTGCCGAGAAACGGCGCGCATCAAAGGGGATCGTAGAAATGAAAGCTGTCAACATCAAACTCTCTCTGGCGGAGAATGTGAAGTACTTCGTCAACATCGCCAACAAGTATCCTTACGATGTGGACCTGCGCGTGGGCCGTCACGTTGTGGATGGCAAGAGCATCCTGGGCATTTTCAGCCTGGATCTTTCCAAGCCGATCACGCTGGAAGTCTACTCCGACCATTGCGATGATCTGATGGAAGAGCTGAAGCCCTTCATCATCGGCTGAGGAACGAATTCAACCCTCCGAAATGCGGTTTCGGAGGGTTTTTTGTGTATCTGAAAATCTGCGAAAGGCAAAAGGAAGGCCCGGAGAGGAAAGCTCCGGGCCGGTTTTATGGGATTAATTTTCAATTTCAGCGGGCAGTTCGAGGGTGACATCCACGGTGATATAATCATAGCCGCCGCCGACGGAGAGATCGGTCACCACGCCGGACTGGCCGGACTGCTGCTGGCCATCCTCATAGCCATAGCCGAAGCCGAAATCATAGCCGAAATAGCCGCCGAAGGGATTATAGCTGTTGTAATTCTGCTGCTGGATGGGATAGACATTGTTGTAGCGCACGACGGTGAGGGTGACGGTATCGCCCGCCTGGAACTTATCCAGCACGGCGGTGAGCTCGCGGAAGGTGGTCACGCGCTCGCCATTGACGGCATAAATGAAATCATACAGCTTGAGGCCTGCGCGATCGGCGGGGCCGCCTTCGTTGATTTCATAGATGCACACGCTGGCCGGCGGATAATTGCCCATGGGCTCATCGGGACCTTCATAATCGCTCACGGAGATGCCCATCTGCGGGCGGATGACCTTGCCATTTTCAATCAGCTGCATGGCGATGGGATAGGCGGAATCGATCGGAATGGCGAAGCTGAGGCCCTCGTAGCTCACGCCGGCCTTCTTCAGGGTGTTGATGCCGATGAGCTCGCCCTTATAATTGAACAGGCCGCCGCCGGAACTGCCGGAATTGATGGCCGCATCATGCTGGATGTAATCCACATTGCGGCTGGTGTTATCGGAATACACATCGGATCTCTCCAGCGCGGATACGATGCCCTGGGTAACGGAATTGACCAGGCCGCTGGGATTGCCGATTGCGATGGCGGTGCTGCCCACGATGATGTTCGCGGAGGAACCGACGGTCACCGGCACCAGCTGATTTTCATCCCCGTTTACCCTCAGCACAGCCATATCGGTGGCATCGTCCGCGCCGACCAGGTGGGCTTCCACCTTATCGCCGGAGGGCATCAGGATCTTGTAGCTATCGGAGGCTTCCACAACATGGTTGTTGGTGAGGATGTAACCGCCCTCTGCAATTACCACGCCGCTGCCCTGGGCATACATGGTTTCCTCAACATTTCCGGTGTTGCGGTTCCACTCCTGGATGTAGCCGATCACGCCCACTACGGAATTGGCGTTCCTCTGCATTACATAAATTGCCGGGCTGGGATCGCCTGCCGGCTCAGATACCATTGTGACCTCGGCATTCGCCGCCGCATTCTTCACAAAGATACCGGCGTTCACGCCCACCAAGCCGAATGCGCACACCAGCGCAAGGCTTGTGATCCAAATCAATACGCGATGGGAATTCATTCTGCGTTTCATTTTTTTCCTCTCCTTTTATATAGTAAATTTTGTATACAATCGCCTGTTCCCTTGGAACAATTTTATTATAGGGCGCTGGTCAGGGAAAGTCAATGAACAAACATGCCGTAAATTATGAACAATCCGCAAACGTTGCGCCAAGGGAGGAGACGCTGGAGGAACGTTGGGGCTCTGCCCTCTGGACCCCCGCCAAGGGGGATGATCCCCCTTGGAACCCTCAGTAAAGCAAATCGTGCCGAACGGCGGCACGATTTGCAAAAATATTCTTCTGCGATGCGCAGCATCGCTTACAGAGGGGTCCAGGGGAGGGAGACCGAAGGTCGACTAGCGGCGGGAACAGCGTCCCCGCCGTCCTCCCAACGCCTGCCCGTCAGCTCCGCGCAGTTGCCTCGCTGTTTTCGTTGTGGCGCTCGCGGAAGAGCAGGGAGATGCACCACAGGGCGGCAATGCCCACGATGGTGTAAATCACGCGGCTGATCACCGCGTTCTGGCCGCCGCAGATGTAGGCCACGAGATCAAACTGGAAAAGACCCACCAGCAGCCAATTGATGCCGCCGATGATGGTAAGAATCAGGGAAGTACGATCCAACATGAAGAATTCCTCCTTTTCTTTCCTGCGTATTTCGCAGGCCGAGATCATTGTTGCCAGAAATTCGCAGTTTCATACGTTCTTGCAGGCAATTGCGCCACATAGATAATTCCCACTTCGAATTTGGGGAGGTCGGAATTATGCTGCGAGTGCTTCGTTGGGAGGAAAACCTGGGGAACCTGGCCGGAGTTCGGAATTTTACGCGCCGGCTGGCGCGGCCGCTGCTGCTGGTGGGCATGATGTTTTTGCTGATGCGCGCGGAAATCCTGTTCGGCTGCGCGCCGCTGGCCGCTGCGCTGATGGCGGCGGGCCTTGCTGCCGGCGAGAGCCCGGCAGCGCTGGTGGCGGGCTGCCTGCTGGGCATGTTCCGGCTGCCGCTGACCAGCATTTCCGTCCTCCCGGCGATCAGCTGCGCGGCGGTACTGGGCGGGGAAATCCTGTTTTCCGCCATTCCCCGGCTGAAAAATGCTGCGCCGGAGAGCCGGGTATGCGGTATCGCGGGCTTCGCGGTGCTGATTCCGGCGCTGGTCAAGGCCGGGGGCTACATGAACGAATCCGCCATGGCGGCGGCATGCGCGGCGATCGCGGCGGCGGCTGCGCCGTTCTTCCTGCCTGCGCTGCAAATTCGGGCAAAGCGGCGAAAATTGATGCTGCAGGAGCGCGTTGGAGCGCTGCTGCTGGCGGCCGCATGCCTCTGCGGGGTGCAGAATTTGTTCCCGCCGCTGGCCTCGGGCTTTGCAAACCTGATGCTGCTCCTCTCCCCCGGTGCGGGCATGGGCGTGCTGGCCGGGCTTGCCCTCGCCGCAGGCGGAGCCGGACTCGCGCGGCTCGCGCCACTGTCCCTCTGCGGATTGGTTTGCGGATGCAGGCTCTTTGCCGAGCGATGGCAGAGGGCGCTTGCGCTGTGCCTATCATCGGCGGCGTGGCAGCTGGCGGCCCGGGGCTCCCCGGATGAAATCCTCTATGCCGCGCTGGCAGGCATCATATTTTTGATATTTCCCGCTGATTTTCTGCGCCGCGCACAGCTAATCGCCGCGCCGGAAGTGGTTAACCCCTGCGATCCGGACCGGGTTGCCCGGGAAGTGACCGCCGAATCCCAGCGCAGGCTGCGCTCCCTGGGCGACGCCTTTGCCGATATGGCGGAGAGCTGCACCGCGCCCACCGATGTGCCCGGCGAGCAGGAGCTGATCTGCGAAATGCGCAGCCGGCTCTGCACTGATTGTCCCGGCTATTCCGCCTGCTGGACGGGCGATGAAAACCGGGCGGTGCGCTTCCTCTGCCAATTGATCACAGAAGCGCTCGACCGGGTGGACGCGCCCCCGGGCATGCGGGTGCTGTTTTCCGACGGGGAAATTCCGCCGGATGTGCTGCGCGTATGCCGCAGGGGGCGGCTGATTCCCGACCGGCTCGGCCTGCTCCTTCGGGATTTTGCCGAGAAGCGCCGCGCGGAGATCAAGCGCTGCGCCACGGGACAATTGCTTTCCGTGCAGCTTACCCAGGCGCGGGAGATTTTATATGACCTTGCGGAAAAACAGGCCGCGCCGGTGAGCTTCCACGGCCCCCGGCTGGAGCAATTGAACGCCGCGCTGGACAGCGCCGGCCTCACCGGCTGCGAGGCTGCGGCGCTGGGCTTTGAAAATGCGGAGATACGCCTCACCCGCCCCGGCGAATGGACCCGGGACGAGGTGCAGCGGGCGAGCGCCGCCCTCGCGAAGGCCTTCGGCGGCGGCTTTACCCCGGAACTGCGGGGCGATGCGCTGCTCTTTGCCCAGCATCCCCGGCTGATGGTGGATACGGGCG
Source organism: Clostridia bacterium (assembly GCA_017481065.1). Next base: position 4,360 of record JAFUPT010000099.1, read on the forward strand.
TAAGCTGCCAATCCGGCGTGGCGGGGGAAGTTTCCGGCGACAGCCACCTTACAAAAATGCTGGGCAGGAACAAGCTGGTGCTGATGCTCTCCGACGGCATGGGCAGCGGCGAAGCCGCCGCCGGGGAGAGCATGGAAACCCTGCGTCTGCTCTGGAAATTCCTCTGCGCGGGCATTTCCCGGCCCCTCGCCCTGGAAACCGTGAACCAGCAGATGCTGATGCGCAGCGGCGAGGATATGTATGCCACTGTGGACCTCTGCGTAATCGATTTGAACACCGGCCTTGCGGAATTTTCCAAGCTGGCCGCCTGCCGCACCCTGATCCTGCGGGGCGGCGAAGTGCTGCGCATTGAGGGCGGCAGGCTCCCCCTCGGAATCCTCGAAAGGGTGCAGCCTGCGGTGAGCCGGGTAAAGCTGCGGCCGGGAGATGTGATCGTGATGGGCTCGGACGGCGTGATGGAGGTGGGCGACGGCATGATGATCGAGCGCATCGCCCGGCTCAATTCCGCCTGCGAGCCGGAACAGCTGGCCAGCGAGCTGGTGCGCGAGGCCGGAATCCGCCGCTCCCGCTCCCGCACCGATGATCTCACCTGCATCTGCGCCCGAATCCAGCTGGCCGCCACCGAAAAGCGGAGGAGAAGCGGTTAAAGCCGCCTTTCTCCTTGCCTTTCTCCCCTACCTATGTTAAAATCTTCCCTAGAAACACAAAGGAGCGTGATTCCATGCAGGCAACGGATTCCCGGCGTGCGCTGAAATGGCTCACCGGCGCAATTTTTCTCCTGGTATGCGGCTTTTCCATGTGCAGCAACATCATCGGCGTCACCATGGACCCCATGATCGGCGCCTTCTCCCTCACCGGTGCGAGCCAGGGCCTGATGACCAGCATGATCAACCTCGGCAGCACCCTGCCGCTGCTGGTGATCCCGCTCTTGCAGGGCCGGGTGCACAAAACCTGGCTCATTATCTTCGGAGGAATCCTGCAGGTGTTTATGCTGGTGCTCACCGGCATGGCGCAGAGCGTTCCCGTGCTGCTGGCAGCCTGCGCGCTGCTGGGCGCGGGCAATAATTTCACCGATTCCTGCGTGAACAGCTACATTGTGGACCTGCATCCCACCGAGAGCACCCGCTACCTCGGCCTGCTCCATGGCTTCTTCGGCGTGGGCGGCCTGATCACGCCCCTGCTGATCAGCGCCATCATCGGCGCATCCGGCTGGCGCGCCGCTTATTATGTGGCTGCGGTAATCTTCGCCGTGATCTGCGCGGTATTTACCTGGGTTTCTCTAAAGAACCGCCGCCGGGTCATGGGCGTGGCTCCCGCCAGCGAAGCGCCCATCACCAAGGCGATGTTCAAGGCCTACTTCAGCACCCGCCGCAACCTGATGCTGCTGGGCGCGATCATCTTTTACGCCGCATCCCAGCTGGGCCTGGTCAACTGGGTGGTGCGCTATATGAGCGTGCGCTTTGATAATGCCGAGCTCGGCTCCATCTGCATGTCCGCCTACTGGATCTGCACCGCCATCTGCCGCATCTTCTCCTCCCGGCTGCCCTTCGCACCTCACAAGATGATGGTGTTCGGCGCTGCGGGCGCGGGCGTGTTCCACTTCATCGGCGTGATTTCCGGAAATCCCATCGTGATGCTCATCTGCACCGGCTTGCTGGGCCTGGTCAGCGGGCTCTGCATCCCGGTGATCGTGGGCGAAGCCGCCCTCGGCAATGAGGATAAAACCGCCCTCTCCACCGCCGCCCTCTTTTTGCTGATGGGCCTCTCCCGCATGCTGATGCCCCTGCTGATGGGCGCGGTTGCCGCCGATTCCATCACCAACGCCATGCTGCTGCCCGCCGGCGCGGCCATCATCTCAGCAGTTTTCTGCCACCTGGCCAACCGGGACCGCCCCGCACAATAAGGCTTGTATTTAACCGGATTTTATCGTATAATAAGTACAAATGATTTAACAATGGAGGACTGATCAATATGAAAATCGTAAACAATCCCAACATGAAGACCGCCAAGGATAAGAAGCTGGTCGTCGGCGCAGACTTTGCCGGCTATCCCCTGAAGGAAGTTGTCTGCGCACACCTGCGCAAAAAGGGCTGGGAGATCGAGGATCTCGGCGTGAAGAATCCCGAGGACAATGGTCCTGAAAATATGTTTCACCGCGTGGGCCTGCGCGTAGGCTCCAAGATCTCCGAGGGCGAATATGAGCGCGCGCTGATCTTCTGCGGCACCGGCATGGGCATCCATGTGGCCGCCAGCAAGTGTCCCCATGTGCATGCAGCGGTTGTAGAATCCGTTCCTGCCGCGCTGCGCTGCATCACCGGCAATGCCTGCAATGTGCTCGCCATGGGCGCTTTCTATGTTGCTCCCCAGATGGGCATCGATATCGCCGAAGCCTTCCTCTACAATGATCTCGGCGATGGCTACGAGTGGTGGCCCATGTTCTATGAATTCCACAAGCTGGCCGTGGATGAGCTGGAAGCCTTCAACTATGAGGAGTACAAGGCCAACGGCTTCAAGCTGAACTATATCCAGGAAACCGTGGATATGCCCGACCTCACCGGCGAACGCAAGGACCGCTGAGGCTGACAGGGGAAGACGCTTGGGAACGCTGTCCCCAATCCCCTGCAAAAAACATTAGAATAGAACAATTCAAGCCTGCCCCATTCTTGTCGGGGCAGGCTTGCAATATTTATTCTTGCGATGCAAAGCATCGCATGCAGAGGTTTCCAAAGGGAATCATTCCCTTTGGTCAGGGGTTTGGGGGCTGAAAGCCCCCAACGTCTTCCTCCCCCCTACCTCTCAATCCCCCGGGCCTCCATGTAAAAGCGCGTTTCGTGGGCGTGGCCCATGGAGAAGGTTTTGCGCGGGAGCACGCCATACTTCTTGATAAAGGGGAAGAGATCAGACTTGGCGAAGGCGCAGGGCATGAAGCCGACGGCGTCGGGCCGGTTGGCGAGGCGGCGCAGGGTATCATCGCCATGGATGTAATCGATTTCGGCCTCGGGATGGCGGGCGAGGTAGTCATCGAGGAATGCCTGCAGGGTCTTGAGCGGATGATCATCGAATTTATAGAAGTGCTCGCCGGACTGGGTAACCACGGTCAGCCGGTTCCCGCCCTCGGGCCCGCCGAGGGTTTCCTCATACTCTGCGATCAATTCGGCGGGATTCACGCCGGTAACCACGCGATGGATGGGCTCAAACTGGATCGCCGGGCTGTGCAGGTTTTCAATCTCCACCAGCGCGAAGCGGGCGGGATGATTTTCCTGTTCGGCAGCGCTGAGGGTGGGCTTGATCTCCAGCCAGTAGGAGCGGGCGGCGGCGAGGGAATGGTTGCCATCGCCCACGGCGAGGAACAGCCCGCCGCAATTTTCATACAGCGCATCCAGCGCGGGAGCGACCATTTCTTCCGCCACTTTCCAGCCGCGCAGGCGTCCGCCGCCCTGCATAAGCTCGAAATCATACAGGCATTCCAGACTCTCCCGCTTTTCATACAGCGGCTCGATGGCGGTGCAGCCAGGATCATCCAGCAGCATCAGCACATGGGGCAGCTCCAGCGCCGCACCCCGGCGGATCTTCACCCGCGGCGGCACGCGCTCGATCACCGTGCCCTCGGTGGCGCGGATCATGCTCTGGGAGCCGGCGGTGAAATCATATTCCTCCAGGTCGAGGCAGGCCATCAGGCCCAGGCGCGCGCCGGTTTCCGTGCTGCGCTCCACGAGGATCATGCCGCCCCCCACCTTCTTTTCCAGCACGCCGTTTGCCAGGTATTTTTTCATTTCCGCCTGCATGGCCGCCGTGCGGGCCTCGCTTTCGGCGAGGTACACCTCCGGAAGGGTGAGCTTCAGCGTGGACGGCGCTTCGCCCACAATTTCCTCCACCGCATGCCAGTAATCCGGCTGGCTGGTGTACTGGTCCACCGCCACCACGGCCCATTTTTCCAGTTCAATATTTCCGGCGGGCAGCAGGATATCCGCGCCGCGCACCACGGGATTTTTCATATGTATTCCTCCACAGGTTTTTTGAACATTATACACGCTCGGGGATAGAAACGCAAGGGGGCCGCTTAGGGGATGCTGTCCCCTAAGAACCCCTGCCAGGGGGCGAGCCGCCCCCTGGACCCGGCACAAATAGGGCGGGATGCCTACATCCTGCCGCAAAAAATATTAAAGGCACGCAATGCGTGCCTTTATACAGGGGATTCCAAAGGGAATCATTCCCTTTGGCCGGGGGTTTGGGGGCTGGCAGCCCCCCAACGTATCTCTCCCAGTCTCAGCCCTTCTTGGTGGTGAGCTTGCGGATGATTTCGATCATTCCCCAAACAACCAGCATCAGGACCAGGATGGTAGCCATGCCCTTGCCCATAATCGGCAGGGATTCAATAAAAGCCTTGAAATTCATCGTATATCCTCCTTATGCAACCAGGGAGATGATCAGGCCGCCGACGATAGCGGAAGCGATCTGGCCGGCAACGTTTGCGCCTGCAGCATGCATCAGCAGGAAGTTCTGCGGGTCTTCCTTCAGGCCCATCTTATGCACCACGCGGGATGCCATGGGGAAGGCGGAGATACCGGCAGCGCCGATCATGGGGTTCATCTTGTTCTTGCTGAACAGGTTCAGGAACTTCACGAACAGCACGCCGAAGATGGTATCGGCAATGAAGGCCACGAGGCCCAGCGCCAGGATCATCAGGGTCTGGGGCTGCAGGAAGGATTCGCCCTTCATGGAGAAGGCGACGGTGATGCCCAGGAAGATGGTGATCAGGTTGGCGAGCACATTCTGGGCGGTGTTGGACAGGGAATCCAGCACGCCGCACTCGCGGATCAGGTTACCGAACATCAGGAAGCCTACCAGGGCAGCAGATGCGGGAGCAACCAGGGCTGCAACCACGGTAACGCAGATGGGGAACAGGATACGCAGGCCCTTGGATACGGAACCGGGGTTGTAGGGCATGCGGATCAGGCGTTCCTTCTTGGTGGTAACCAGCTTGATGAAGGGGGGCTGTACGATCGGAACCAGGGCCATGTAGCTGTAAGCAGCAACCATGATGGCGCCAACATACTTGGTGCCCAGCTGGTTGGCAACTACGATGGAGGTGGGGCCGTCGGCAGCGCCGATGATGCCGATGGAAGCGGCGTCGATCATCTCAAAGCCCAGCAGGCGGGCCATGGACAGGGTGAAGAAGATACCGAACTGGGCGGCGGCGCCGATCAGCAGCATCTTGGGATTGGAGAGCAGGGGGCCAAAATCGATCATTGCACCGATGCCGATGAACAGCAGCAGCGGGAACAGCTCGTTGGCGATACCGGCATTGTACAGGGTTTCAATAACCTCGGTAGCGCCGGAATTGGGCAGGTTTACCAGGATAGCGCCGAAGCCCATGGGCAGCAGCAGGGTGGGTTCCATGTCCTTGACGATGGCAAGGTAAATCAGAATTGCGCCGATGATCCACATCACGGGCATCTGCCAAGGCATGGAAGTAATGTTGGCCAGAAAATCCATAAGTATCCTCCTCTTGCTTATCGCAAAACATACACATCTTACTATACATGATAAAATAAATATTGTCAATCTGCGCTTCGGAAAACATGTGTAAAACCCTACTTATATAGATAAGTAGGGTTTTCATCCATCATTCATTTTTAGAAACTTCCGAACCGGCGAAATTGAAATCCGTCCAGCCATCCAGGGGCAAATCATTTTCCACAGCATGGAAAAAGCGCTCCAGCTGCACTGCGGCGATGGGTACGCCCGCATCCAGCAGCCCATCCAGCATTTTGATGCCCCGGAGCGTACCCTCGGAGGGCGTGCCGCTGGGAACGATGCCCTTCCACGCGGGGTTCAGGCGGTCGGCGATATCCGCGATCTTCGTACCGCCGCCGAGGATCAGCATGCGCCGCAGCTTCCAGTACGCCGCCAGGTCCAGCCGGAACTGCCGGGCACTCACGCCCTCATACATTCCCGCCGCGATCCGGCAGGCGGATTCGCTCAGGATGATGTGCCGCGGCAGGCGGCAGCCGCCCCGCAGGTAGAGGGCGCGGTCATAGGCGGTCTCGGTGGGCACATGCTTTGCCTCGCCCCGGGCGTCCATGGCCTTCAAATCGGGATGGCAGAGCCGGTCGAGGGCATAGTGGGTGAAAAAGCCCGCGGCATAATCCGCGGCCCCGGGCAAATTTTGCTTCAAGGGTTCCCGCAGCTTCTCCAGCGCTTCCCGGCCGGGGCGGCGGTGCATGCCGAAGCCCTGGCTCCGGCGCTCCGAGCTAAAATCGTTGAAGAGCGGGTCCGGCCCGAAGCTGCCCGCGCGGAACGCGGGAGAGGCAGGATCGATGCGCGGCTTGAGTTCCCCCGCAGCCGCCCACACCCGCCGTGCGAACAGATAATGCGCCAGTTGATCCGGCATGGCTTCCTCCAAATATCGCAGATTTTCGGAAAACCGCAGTCCGCTTCCCATTCATCAAAATTCCTAGGATTTTCGATGACTACAAAAGCGGCGCGAACAAGCGCAGCAGGCTCTGCACAATCCGCGTCTTCACCTTGCGCTTGCCGCGGTATTCCTCCGTCACCTCCCGGCAGAGGGGGAAGGTATCCTCAAAATCCCGGCGGATATCTGCAATGGCGGGGCAGCGGTGCAGCAGCACGGCATTTTCAAAATGCAGGTACAGGCTGCGGTAATCCAAATTGATGGTGCCCACCACGGCGGTGCAATCATCCGCCAGCATCTGCTTGGCGTGCAAAAAACCGGGCGTATATTCAAATATGCGCACGCCGCACTTCACCAGCTGGGCATAATAGCTGCGGGTGAGCTGGTACACCAGCTTCTTATCCGGAATTCCCGGGGTGATGATGCGCACATCCACTCCCCGCTTGGCTGCGAGGGTGAGCTCCTGTATCATTTCCTCATCGAGGATCAGGTAGGGCGTGGTGATCCACACATATTTCCGGGCATTTTTCAGCAGGTTCGGGTAAACATTTTCGCCCACGCGCTCATCATCCAGCGGCGTATCGGCATAGGGCTGCACATAGCCCTCGGCCTCGGGCAGCTTCGCCACGGGCTCGATATAACGGCTGTAATCCGCGTCCTTGATCTTCGCCGCGTTCCACATTTCCAGGAAGATCACCGTAAGGCTGCGCACGGCGTCGCCCCGCAGCAATATGCCCGTATCCTTCCAGTGGCCATAGGGGGATTTCACATTGAAATATTCATCGGCAAGGTTATAACCGCCGGTGAAGCCCACGCAGCCATCGATCACGGTGATTTTGCGGTGGTCGCGGTTGTTCATAAAGGCGCTGATGAAGGGCAGCAGTGGGTTGAACACCTGGCATTGTATGCCCAGCTTCTCCATGCGCTGCACAAACCTGGGATTGATGAAGGCAAAACTGCCCACACCATCGTAAAACAGGCGCACTTCCACGCCCGCCTTCGCCCGCTCGGCCAGAATTTCCTCGATCTCCATAAAGCATTCCGAGAGCTCGATGGCATGGTATTCCATGAAGATGAATTTCTTCGCCTTCTTCAATTCCGCCTTCAGCGCTTCAAAGGCTGCATCCGTCTGGGCATGGAATTCCACCTGGGTATTCCGGTAGGCGGGATACTGGCACCAATCCTGCAGATAGCGCATCTGCGCCGCCGCGCCGGGATCAAGCGTTTCCAGCTCCTTCACTGCCTCGCCCCGCTGGGGCAGCAGATCATTCAGCTTCCTGCCCACATTTTCAAAGCGCAGGCGCATGGTTTTCGTGGCCCACGGCTGGCCCACCAGCAAAAACAGCAGCAGCCCCAGCACGGGAAAGAGCAGGATCAGCACGATCCAGCTCATCTTGGAAGCCGAGCTGCGGTTCTGGCTGTAAATCGCCACCACGGCCACCATCGCCAGCAGCTGCACGCCGATCGCAGCAAACTGGAAATACTTGCCCGCCGAGCTCACCGTGTTCACCAGCCATCCCACCTGCAAGATCAGGGAGAGGGCTACAAAACATGCGCGCCCAACGCTGTTCTTTATGGATTTTTTCTCCTTCATGCGCTCGGTCATGTGCCGGCTCACCTCCATGGTATCTCAGGCTCATCATATCGCCGCTGGGTAAACTTAGTATGAATTATCAAGGAAAGTTTGGCTGGATTCCCGGAGAAATATGTATAAAGAAAGCGGGCGGCTGCCGCCGCCCACCTGGCGCTAAGTCAATATTTTTGCAGGAAGCAGCCGCTGTGCCAAGCAGCTCCAGCGTTGCTCCCGGGTGTATCAGCGCTTGCTCATACATCAAAAAATGCCGCTTCGATTCTTGCGCAGAATTCGTGGTACTGCCGGATATGCTCCTCCTGCACCCGGTAGGTTTCCGTCTCCCCGGATTCCACCAGCACATCGCAGTATTCCTTCAATCTTCCGCCGCCCTTGCCGGTCATGCCGATGCAAAGTGCGCCCTTCATCTTCGCAGCGCGCATCGCGAGGATCACATTTCCTGCGTTGCCCGATGTGGTGATTCCCAGCAGCACATCTCCGGGATTGGCATAGGCCATCACCTGCTGGGCATACATCAGCTCGCCGCCGAGATCATTCGTAATTGCGGAGATCACCGCGCCCTGCGCCGTTAAATCAATGGCGGGCAGGCCCATCTGCAGCGGCAGACCATCCATCTCGGCACTCCATTCCGCCGGCAGCGGCCGCTTCTTCAAAAAGCCCTTCACCAGCTCGCCCACGATGTGCGCGCTGTCCGCCGCGCTGCCGCCGTTGCCGCAAACCAGCAGCTTGCCGCCCCTTTTATAGCTCTCAATCGCAATTTCCACGGCGCGGTCCAGCGCCGGATTGTTTGCATGCACGGGATACACTCCTTTCTGGGGGCACGCTGGGGGCTTCCAGCCCCCAGACCCCCGCCAAAGGGAATGATTCCCTTTGGAAACCCCTGTAAGGCAAATCGCGCCATTCGGCGGCGCGATTTGCAAAATATTATTTTTCCCAGCAACGCAAAGCGTTGCCTACTGAGGGGTCCAGGGGAAATCATTTCC
>JAFUPT010000100.1 GCA_017481065.1 Clostridia bacterium
CCCTCATGTGCTCCATCTGGATGATCGGCGGCATTCAGCTGCTCAGCCTCGGCGTGATCGGCGAATATATCGGCAAAATCTACGGCGAAACCAAATCCCGGCCAAGGTTTATCATTGAACGTGTGCTGCACGAGAAGTGACTCCAAAGGGCTCTGTCCTTTGGAAACCCGGCAGCAGAAAAAATATTTCCAGCGATGCGCAGCATCGCTTACTGAGGGGTGCAGGGGAAATCATTTCCCCTGCCAGGGTCTGGGGCAGTGCCCCAGCAGGGTTCCAAGGGACAGAGTCCCTTGGCCTCCCCCACCAACAAAAGGAGAAAGAATATGGAACGCAAAAATGCATGGAAAAGCTATAATGAATATGATCTGATGCGCCTGGAGGCATTCAGCAAGGAATACTGCGATTTCCTGGATAAGGGCAAGACCGAGCGCGAATGCGTGGATTACTGCGTGAAGATCGCGGAAGAAAACGGCTATGCCAAGCTCGATCAGCTGATTGAAAAGGGCGAAAAGCTCGCTCCCGGCGCAAAGGTATATGCAAATTGGATGGGCAAGGCCTTTATGATGTTCGTGATCGGCAGCGAGCCCATGGAAAACGGCATGAACATCCTCGGCGCGCACATCGATTCCCCGCGCATCGACGTCAAGCAGAATCCCCTCTACGAAGATTCCGACCTCGCCTACCTGGATACCCATTATTATGGCGGACTGAAGAAGTACCAGTGGGTGGCGCTGCCGCTGTCCCTGCATGGCGTGGTGGTGAAGAAGAGCGGCGAAGTGGTAAAAATCTGCATCGGCGAGGATGAAAATGATCCGGTGTTCTGCATTTCCGATCTGCTGCCCCATCTCGCGCAGGAGCAGATGAAGAAGGACCCCGCCAAGCTGATCGATGGCGAGGAACTGAACCTGATCATCGGCGGCCGTCCCCTGGTAAATGAGGATGACAAGGCCAGCGTGAAGGAAAATGTGCTGAAAATCCTGAAAGAGAAGTATGATTTCGAGGAAGAGGATTTCCTTTCTGCCGAGCTGGAAATCGTGCCTGCGGGCAAGGCCCGGGATATGGGCTTCGACCGCAGCATGATCATTGCTTACGGCCATGATGACCGCGTGTGCGCCTATCCCAGCATGCGCGCCGTGCTGGATTTTGATGGCGTGCCCACCCGCACCCTCTGCGCCGTGCTCACCGATAAGGAGGAAATCGGCTCCGTCGGTGCCACCGGCATGGATTCCATGTACTTCGAAAACACCGTTGCCGAGCTCTATGCCCTCACCTGCTCTTATTCCGAGCTGGGCCTGCGCCGCGTGCTGCGCAACAGCCGCATGCTCTCCAGCGATGTATCTGCGGGCTTCGATCCCAATTTCGCCTCCGCGTTTGAGAAGAAGAACGCTGCCTTCCTCGGCCGCGGCATCTGCTTCAATAAATATACCGGCGCGCGCGGCAAATCCTCCTCCAGCGACGCCAACGCCGAATATGTGGCCGAAATCCGCCGCATGATGGATGATGCAGGCGTGTACTTCCAGACTGCCGAGCTCGGCCGCGTGGACCTCGGCGGCGGCGGAACCATCGCCTTCACCTGCGCCAAGTACGGCATGAACGTAATAGACGCCGGCGTGGCTGTGCTCTCCATGCATGCTCCCTATGAAATCATCTCCAAGGCCGATCTCTTCGAGGCCTACAAGGGCTACTGCGCTTTCCTGCGTGGGTGAGGGAGACGCAAGGGGACGCTGTCCCCTTGACCCCAGCCAAAGGGCGCTGCCCTTTGGAAACCCGCCAGGGGGAATGATTCCCCCTGGACCCCGGCAGAAAGGCAAATTGACCTCAGAGGGATGTCAATTTGCTGACATGGGATAACAAAAAGGCTCCCCTGTGCAGAATCGGCTGCCCCGGCTAAAGCCGTCGCAGCTACGCGGCGGGACATCCGGTGTCCGCGCCGCTAGTCGGCCTTC
>JAFUPT010000101.1 GCA_017481065.1 Clostridia bacterium
CGAAGGCCAGAAACAACGCGAGGATCGCCAGGCAGCCGACCAGGCCCATATCCTCCCCGACGACCGCGAAGATAAAGTCCGATTCCGGGTAGGGCAGGAAGGCGTACTTCTGCCTCCCCTTCCCCAGCCCCATGCCGAAGAGGCCGCCAGAGCCAAAGGCCAGCAGCGACTGGGAGAGCTGATAGCCCTCGTCGCTCAGGTAGGCAAAGGGATTGCGGAAGGACATCAGCCTTGCCCGCCTGTATTCCTCCGAAAGCGCATAGTAAGCGCCCAGCACGAGGCCGCCCGCGCCCACCATGCCGAGGTGCCACCATCTCGCGCCTGCCGTCATCACCATCACCGCAGATACAATCAGAATGCTTCCCGCAGTGGAGAGGTTCGGCTGGAGCAGGATCAGGATAAAGAGCAGGCCCGGAAACAAAAACGCCGGCACCAGTCCCCGAAAGAACTTGGTTACATCATGGTTCTTCCGGCTCAAAAAGCGCGCCAGATGGAGTATGGAGGCGTACTTTGCCAGCTCCGAAGGCTGGAAGCTCACCGGACCGATCTTGAGCCAGCGCCGGGAACCGTTCAGCATACGGCCGACGCCAGGAATCGCCACCAGAATCAGCAGCACCACGCTCATGAGCAGCAGGCTGGTGGAAACCTGGGGTTTTGCCAGTATGTGGTAATCAATCCTTAAAAGAAACAGCATCGCAACAGCGCCCGCAGCGATGCCCATCAGCTGGGAATACACCTCCGAGAGCGCGCTGCCGCGATCCTGTGCATTGTAAAAGCTGGCGGCGTAGAGCACCAGCAGCCCGCAGGCCAGCAATGCAATGAAGCAGACCATCAGGCCGCGGTCCACGCCGCGCAGCATATTGTATTTCTTCTGCGGCTTTGCCGCAGCCTTTGCCCCGCTTGCAGGGCGGAGAATCAAGCCTTTTTGCTCTCCAGGCGGTTCACGATCTCCTTGAAGATGCGGCCGCGAGCCTCGTAATCCTCAAACATATCAAAGGATGCGCAGCTGGGCGAGAGCAGCACCGCGCCGCCCTCCCGTGCAAGCTCGAAGGCGCGGGAAACCGCCTTGTCAAAGTCGTAGCCTGCATGTTCGAAGGCGGTAAAGCCCACCTTCACGAGTGTCTCCTCGCACTGCTTGGCAGTCGCGCCGATGAGCACGATCTGCTCAATGGGCGCCTTCAGAATCTCCTCGCAGAGGGGAGTGAAATCGGTGTGTTTATCGTAGCCGCCGAGGATCAGCACCGTGGGGCGCTTCATGGCGCGCACCGCCTGAATGCTGGAATCCACGTTGGTTCCCTTGGAATCGTTGATAAACTGCACGCCGTCCAGCTCCCGCACGAATTCGATGCGGTGCTCGACGCCCTTGAATGTGCGCAGGGTGTGGCGGATGACGGGCGCAGGAATGCCGGCCGCCATGGCCATGGCGGTAGCAGCGAGGGCATTTCTCAGGTTGTGTTCGCCGGGAATGAATACCTCGGAAACATCGCACACCGGCACAGTCCTTGCAGGAGTTCCGAACACGATCTTGCCGTCCTTCACAAACGCGCCGTTTTCCACTTCCTCCCGGGAAGCAAACCACAGCACCTTTGCCTTCGTGTGCGCAGCCATCTTGCGGGTTTCGGGATCTTCCCAGTTGAGAACGACAGTGTCCTCCTGCGCAGCATTTTCAAAGATACGCTCCTTGAGGGCGATGTAATTCTCCATGGTTCCATGGCGGTTCAGATGGTCCTCAGAGATATTGAGCACCGCGCTCACCTGGGGATGGAACTTGGAGGAGGTTTCCATCATGAAGGAAGAAATCTCACACACGGTCACATCGCCCGGCTTCATGCCTGCCACTGCGCCGGAATAGGGCGTGCCGATGTTGCCCACCACATGGGTGCGCTTCCCGGCATTTTTCATAATTTCGCCGAGGAGGGTCACAGTGGTGGTTTTTCCGTTGGTACCGGTAATGGCCAGCAGCTTGCCGGTGGATTCGCGGTAGGCATATTCAATTTCGCCCATCACTTCCACGCCCAGCTCCTTCGCCTTCGCCATCACAGGATGGGTCAGCGGAATGCCGGGGCTCACGATCAGCGCGTCCATGCCTGTGAGGTGGTTCTGGGGTTCCTTTTCACCCAGCAGCAGGTGCGCGCCATCCTTCTCCACTTCATCCAGCGCGCCCTTGAAGGCTTCCCTTTCCTTGGAATCGCAGGCCCATACCTCGTTGCCGCGCAGAAGCAGCAGCTTGGTCACAGCGATGCCGCTGCGGGCCAGGCCCAATACCATTGCTTTCATTTTGATTTACCTCCATTTCGGAAAGGGCGGTTCGATGCGCCGAAAACTCGCCGCGCCGACCGCCCGTTTGTATATAAGTCTATTTGATTACGCTACGAACCCAAGCAGGGAGATCAGGCACAGCGCTGCCGTGGCGATATAATACATCGTCACAACCCGGGTTTCCGGCATGCCGGAGAGTTCAAAGTGATGATGCAGCGGTGCCATCTTGAAGATGCGCTTGCCGGTGCCGGTCTTCTTCTTGGTATACTTGAAGTAGCCGATCTGAATGATATCAGATACGCTGGAGAGGAACATCGCCAGCGCGATCACAGGCAGCAGCAGGGACAGGCGAGTGACCATCGTCATGCCCACCAGCGCGCCGCCGATGAAGAAGGAGCCGACGTCGCCCATGAACACGCGTGCAGGATAACCGTTGAAGCGCAGGAAGCACATCAGCGCGCCAGCCATAGCGCCGGCAAAGATAGCGGTGTTCAAAAGGTTCGAGCTGTTGGCGGCATTGGTGGCGGCCATCGCCAGGCAAATGATCATCATGGTAATGAAATCGATCATGCTGCAGCCCGCCAGCAGGCCGTCAAGGCCATCCAGCAGATTGGCGGAATTCACGGTGCCGACCATTACGAACACCATTACCGGGATATAGAACCAGCCGAGGTTCCATTCCACGCCGAAGAAGGGCACAGTGAGACTGGAGCCGATGGTGGGAGAAAAATATGCCCACACTGCAAGGCCTACAGAGAGCACCAGCTGGGGAACCACCTTCTGCATGGGGGTGAGGCCCAGGCTGCGCTTGAGCTTTACCTTGATGAAATCATCCACAAAGCCGATCAGGCCGAAGCCCAGCGCGGACACGGCGATCATCAGCATGTACTCCCAGCGGGTATCGTTATAGGCAAATGCCAGTGCAGCGATCAGCGCCGGAACAGCAAAGATGATGCCGCCCATGGTGGGGGTGCCCTGCTTTTTCTTGTGGGATTCCGGACCGAGATCATAGATCGTCTGTCCAAACTTCAGCTTCTTGAGCCACGGAATCATAATCGGACCGAAGACGATGGTCATCGCGAAAGCGGCAATGATCGTCCAAATCAGCCTCTGCATCTTCTGTTCCCTCCAAATGTACTTCTTTTATTTTCCGATTTCGTTCAAAAGCTCCGCGACCACGATCTTTTCATTGAAGGGGTAGCGCACGCCCTTGATTTCCTGATAGGTTTCATGACCCTTGCCCGCCAGCACCACAACATCGCCGGCCGCTGCGTTCATCAGGGCATATTTGATGGCCTCGCGGCGGTTTTCGATGATCACATATTCGCAGCCGGTACCCTTGATGCCCTCCTCGATGGAGGAAAGGATCTCCATAGGATCCTCGCTGCGGGGATTATCGCTGGTGAGGATGCAGAAATCCGCCAGCTCGCCGGCAATTTCGCCCATCAGCGGGCGCTTCGCCCGGTCGCGGTTGCCGCCGCAGCCGAAGAGCGCGATCATGCGGCCCTTGGTGGTCTGGCGCACGGCCTTGAGGATGTTTTCAAGGCTATCCGGGGAGTGGGCATAGTCCAGAATCACGCGGTAGGGCGTGCCTGTCTCCAGCAGCTCAATTCTGCCGGGCACCGCGCGCACATCCTCGAGACCCCGACGGATTTCCTCCTCGCCGATGCCCAGCTGGATGCAGATGCCCGCGGCCATCAGCGCATTGTAAACGTTGAAAATGCCTGCCAGCTTCAGCGCAATGGACACGCGGAAGTGCTTGTGCCAGCTCATCAGGAAGCTGGAGCCGTATTCGCTGATTTCAATATCATTGGCGTAGATATCGCTGCCCTCGCGGATGCCCACACGCAGGGATTCCCTTCCGAGCTTGCCCATGCCATCGCCCACGGAATCATCATCGGCGTTGTAGACGATCTTCTTCGTCATCACAGAATCGAAGAAGCGCATCTTGCAGGCGAAGTATTCATCCATATCGGCGAAGAAATCCAGGTGGTCCTGGGAGAAATTGGAGAACGCGCCCACATCAAAGCAGATGCCTGCGAGCCGGTCGAGCGCCAGCGCATGCGCGGATACCTCCATCACCACATACTCAACGCCTGCATCCGCCATCTTGGCGAGCATGGCCTGGGTATCGATGGGATCGGGCGTAGTGAGCTTGGCAGGAATCACTTCCTCGCCGATCATGGAGCACACTGTGCCGATCAGGCCCACCTTCTTCCCCGCTTCCTCAAGAATGGACTTGATCAGGAAGCTGGTGGTCGTCTTTCCCTTGGTGCCAGTGATGCCGATCATGTGCATCTTCCGGGCGGGATTATCATGGAACTGGGCGGCCACATAGCTCGAGGCAAGGCGAACATCCTCCACCACAACCTGCGGCACATCAATATCCAGCACATGATCCACCATCAGCGCCGCCGCGCCGCTCTCCACGGCCTGGGGCGCAAATTTATGGGCGTCCATGCGCAGTCCGGGCGTACAGATGAACAGATCGCCCTTCTGCACCTTGCGGGAATCTATGCAAATATTCGAAATCTCTGTATCCTGATCTCCGACGATCCGAACCTGGCCCGGGATCGTCCCGGTCAAAACATTCAGCTTCATTCGGCTCCCCCTGTAATCATTGTCCGCTGCGTCACGGCTGTGCAAAGCACACCGCGACTTCTGCCGTGGGGAAAACTTCCTCCCCAGCGGCGGGATTCTGTGAAACCGCAAGGCCTCCGCCTTCGATTTTCATCCTGAGGCCATAGCTCCTGAGCAGGCGGTTGGCCTCCAATACCGACAGACCCGCGACATCCGGCACCTGAACCTTTCCATTATTGCGCAGATCTGTTAAGTTGTCAACATAGAGCATCATCAGCGAGCCTTTCGGCATGGTTGCACCCGCTGCGGGCAGCTGGGAAATCACCGCGCCGCCCTCGCCATCAAACACGCAGTCCAGCCCGGCTTCCTTCACAGCCTCGGCTGCCTCCGAAAGATTCAGGCCAGTCACGGAGGGCACGGTTACATCCGCCTTCTCCTCTTCCTCCGTCTCCGGGGCGATGCCGAGGTACATCAGCGATTGCTCCAGTATATCCCGCGCGTAGGGCGCGGCGGTCACGCTGCCGAAATCCACGGCGACGTCTGCTTCCTCCACAATCACCAGCACAGCAATCTGCGGGTCATCAATGGGGGCAAATCCCAGGAAGGAGCCGATGTGCTTATCCGAGGATACCACGCCATCCACATAGACCTGCGCCGTGCCGGTCTTGCCGCCGATGCGGTATCCGGGAATCGCGGCGTTCTTGCCGCCGCCCTCAGCCACCACGCTCTCCAGCAGCTGCCGCATGGTTGCGGAGGTCTGCCCGGAAATCACGCGATTCTTCACAACGGTTTCGCCGGAGTGAATCAGCTCTCCATTGCCATCCGTTATATTCTTGACGATGTAGGGCTGCAAAAGGTTCCCACCATTTACCACCGCCGAAGCGGCGGCCAGCAGCTGGATGGGCGTAACTGCCACGGACTGTCCGAAGCCGATGCGCACGATATCCACCCGCTTGCAGCTGCTCTCCGGTATCAATATACCCGAAGCCTCGCCCTGCATATCCACGCCCGTGGCCTTTCCCAGGCCATAGGCTTCCATATAGTCGTAAAAGCGCTCGATACCCAGCCGAAGGCCCATCTCCACGAACACGGGGTTGCAGGAATTCTGCAGCGCCTCCGCGAAGCTCTCCGCGCCGTGGGGCTTGCCCCAGCACTTGATCCTGCCGCCGTCCACATAGACCGAACCCGAGCAATAGAAGCCCTCGCCCGGGGAAACCAGGCCGGAATCCAGCGCCGCAGCCGCGGTGAGGATCTTGAAGGTAGAGCCCGGCTCGTAGGCGTCGGTGATGCAGCGATTGCGCATCAGCTCCGTCAGAGCGGCCACATCGTTCCGGGGCGGGTCGTTGAGGTCGTAATCCGGCTTGTTGACCATGGCGAGAATTTCGCCGGTCTGGGGATGCATCACCAGGATGCGCACAGCCTTGGCATTGTTTACCGATATCGCCTCCCGCGCCGCCTTTTCGGCAAAGCTCTGGATAGAGGCGTCGATGGTAAGTTCCACGCTGCCGCCCTCGATGGCGGCGATGTATTCGCTGGATGAATAGCTGAGCTCGCGGCCCTTGCCGTCGATCTCCTCCAGCACGCGCCCCTCCTTGCCGGAGAGGTAGCTGTCGAGGCTCTGCTCAAGCCCGGCCTGGCCCACGCCGTCGATGGTGGTAAGACCCAGCACCTGGCAGGCGAGTTCGCCCATGGGATAGTAGCGCTTGCTCTCCTCTTCGAGGTAGAGGCCGCTCAATAGCTTTGCCCCGCTGGCGGCATCCTGCGCGATCAGGGATTTCACTTCCTGCGCCGTCTCCCGGGGGAGCTGGCGCTTGAGGGTCACGCCGCCGCGCGAAGTATCCCCCGCCCTTTCGGCAATGGCCGTTTCATCCATATCGATGATGGGCGAAATGATCTTGGCCAGCGCATCCGCATTCTTCACCTGCCGGGGGCTCACCGACAGCGTGTAGGCCGTGGCGCTCTGGGCGAGCACCGCGCCGTTCCTGTCGAGTATCTTCCCCCGGGTGGGCTGTATTGTGCTTTCGCTGGTCCACTGCGCCTGCGCGCGCAACTGCAACTCTTCCGCCTGGATGACCTGCAGGTAAAACAGCCGCACACCCAGCATGCAGAACAACGCAAAGAAGATCGCCATCAACAGCGCAAGGCGGCGACGGATGACCGGCCCTGTCAGAACCACCTTCATCCCTCCCCGCCCGGAAAGTTTAATGGATCACTTTCTTTCCACCAAGCGAATGGCGGACTGGGTGGACGTACTTCTCATATGCATTCAATCCACGCTGACCACGCGAATCTGTGTCTCGTCGGGCTGTACCATGCCCATGGTCTGCGCACGCGCAGCTATTTTCTCAAGGTTATGGTATTGGTTGATGCCGAGCTCAAGGTTATCTGCCTCTGCACTGAGCATCACGATTTCCTTTTCCAGCGCCGAGGCCTGCTTGCTCTTTTCCGAGATTCGGGAGAGCATGGTGATCTGAACAAACAGCCCCAGAAACAGCACCGCTGCAGCGATGATGCGCAATATCCGGCTGCGCCGCATGCTCATATCTATTCCCCCGCTCCTTCGCAAAGAACCGCAGCGCAACCTCTGCGCCTGTCCTCATCCTATGCCGAAGCATCGCCGGAAATTCGGAGGCCAAAGCTCCAATTATAGTTAGATTCCAGCATGATAATTATAACATATCTTCACCATTTCAAGGCTATATTTGACAGTCTTTTCACAGTATTTAAGAACTCCGTCATACATTGTTGTTGAAAAAGCGCGATTTGGCATTTTCATTTCGAACAAACGTTTGCAAATTACCAATTTCTGTGCTATAATGGATGCAGAACATACGGAGGAGTTACAGCCATGCGCGCATCGGAAGAAAATCAAAATAAAATTCTGGATTTCATTCGCCGGGAGATTGAGGACAAGGGCTATCCGCCGTCCGTGCGGGAAATCTGCGCGGCTGTGGGGCTGAAATCCACCTCCACGGTGCACGCACACCTGAATAACCTGGAAAAGAAGGGCCTGATCCGCAGGGATTCCACCAAGCCCCGCGCCCTGGAAGTGCTGGATAACAGCGTATCCCGTGGCCGCAGCGTGCCGCTGGTGGGCAAGGTCACGGCGGGCCTACCCATACTCGCCACCCAGAATATCGAGGATTACCTCACCCTGCCCCAAAGCATGCTGGGCCACGATGATCTCTTCTGCCTACGGGTGCAGGGCGAGAGCATGATTGAAATCGGCATACTGGACGGCGATATCATCGTTGTTCGCCAGCAGAACGATGCAGTGAACGGCGAAGTGGTCGTGGCGATGATTGACGATGAAGCCACAGTCAAGCGCATCTTCTTCGAGGAAAAGATGATACGCCTACAGCCGGAAAACCGCCATATGGAACCCATCTACACCGATCATGCCCAGGTGCTGGGCAAGGTTGTGGCGCTGTTCAGGCAGTTCTAATCAATAGGAGGCCATTATGAAAACCATTTGCGGCGCGGACTGCAGCGCCTGTATGCTCAAGAGCAGCTGTATGGGATGTGAAGCAAGCGGCGGCCATCCCTTCGGGAAGAAGTGCCTGATCGCCGGTTGCGCGCGCAGCAGGAACCAGAAGGCATGCTCCGAATGCAGCGTATGTTCGCTGCGGGAGCAGCTGATTGCGCAGATCAACGATCTCAACATCCCGGATATGGATCCGCTTTCCACCCTGTACGCCCTGAAGGGGTCGTTTATCAACCTGCCCTACTCCCTTCCCAGCGGACAGAACGTGCGCTTTTGGGATGAGAACGGCATCTACCTCGGCAGCCAGGTGTTCAAGCGCGGCAGCGACCGCTGCTACGGCATCGCCGCCGATGAAAAGTACCTGATGGTTTGCGAATATGGCGCCGACGGCGCGGATGCGGAGATCGTGGTTTTCAAGAGGTGGAATTGATTTCAGCAAGGAGCAATACAGCCATGCGCAAAGTTTATGAATTTATTCGGGACTGCGGCGTGTTCTTTGTCCTGACTGCCGATCAAAACATCCCTTCCGGCAGACCCTTCGGCGCGATTATGGAACATAACGGCGATCTTTATATCGCCACTTCCGATACCAAAGTGGTCTACCGCCAGCTGAAAGAAAACGGCAATGTGCAGATTTTGGCGCTGAAACCAGGCACGCGCAATTGGCTGCGCGCGAGCGGCTTTGCCAGTGAATGCTCCGACCTTGATACAAAGCAAAAGATGTTGGATGAATGTCCTGTGCTGCACAAGCATTACGCCGGCACAGACGCAAAACATTACAGCATTTTCTGCATAAAGGTAGAGAAATATGAATTCAACTGATTGAACACAGCAAAAAAGAGCAGCGTAGGCTGCTCTTTTTTGCTGTGTTCAATCAGGTATTCTTCATAACCACGGTCTCGATGGAGTCCGCAACGTGCTCGCAGGCGTCTACGCACTTTTCCATGTAATCGTAGATTTCGCGCCAGGAGATTACATCCAGCACATCCGCACACTGGCTGCGCACCTTGATGATGGCCTCGAGGTAGAATACATCGCATTCCTCTTCCAGGTTGCTGACTTCGATGATCATCTTCTTAAGCTGCTCATGCTTCTTGAAGTTTTCAAACTGCACCAGCATCTCGCGTACCATCTTGCAGGATTCGGCAATCTTCTTTGCGAACTCGATGGCTTCGGGGGTTACCTTCTTGATTTCATATACATAGAAGCGCTGCAGAACTTCCTCAACGCAGTCGGCCACTTCGTCGATGTTCTGGCTCAGCTCGGCCAGGTCCTCGCGGTCAAGGGGGGTAACGAATGCCTTCGCCAGCGCAGAGCTCATCTCATGCTTCTGGCCGTCAGCGGCGTGCTCGTGGGTGTGCATGGTTTTGATCATTTCCTTGATCTTGGAAGGATCATAATTGCTCAGGCACTCCACCAGGTAGTTTGCGGCGCTGCAGCAGCAATCCGCTGCGCGAACGAAATTTTCAAAGTAAAAACGATCTGCCTTGCTTGCCATAGTAATCTTCCTTTCCGCAGTAAGCTGTCGCTTAGAAAATCCACATAAAGAGCTTTGCCATAATAAAGCCGATCAATCCACAGCCCGGGAAGGTGAGCACCCAGGTCATCACCATTTCCTTTACCACGCCGAAATTGATGGCGGAGATGCGGCGAACCGCGCCAACGCCCATGATTGCGGTGGTCTTTGCATGGGTGGTGGATACGGGAATACCGAATACGGAGCTGATCAGCAGGCAGATGGAGGCCGCGATATCAGCGGAGAAGCCCTGGTATTTTTCGAGCTTCACCATATCCATGCCCACGGACTTGATGATCTTCTTGCCGCCGATGGAGGTGCCCATGCCCATCACCAGAGAGCACAGCAGCATCAGCCAAATGGGCATCTGTACCACAGTGCTGGTATCCACGCCATTGGTGAGGAAGATGCTCAGCAGGATAACGCCCATGAACTTCTGGCCATCCTGTGCGCCGTGCATGAAGCTCATGCAGGCCGCGCCGAAGATCTGCGCAAAGCGGAAGGGCGTTTCCGTCTTGCGGCGGTTTACATTCCTAAAGAGCAGGGTAACCAGCTTGCACACCAGCCAGCCCATGCCGAAGCCGAGCACTACGGAGATGCCCATACCATAAACAACCTTTACCCATTCCGCGCCGTTCACGCCGCCGAGGCCGCCGTGGATGGCGATTGCGCCGCCGGTGAGGCCGGCGATCAGGGCATGGCTTTCACTGGTGGGAATGCCGAACACCCACGCAAGCGTTGCCCACACCACGATGGCGAACAGCGCCGCGCTCAGGGCCACAATGGCCTCCTGGGAGTTGGAGCCGAAGTCCACCATCTTTGTAATGGTGGTGGCGACGGTGGCGTTGAGCATCGTCATCACGAATACGCCGAGGAAGTTGAAGATCGCCGCCATGAAAATAGCCGCGCGCGCGGACATGCAGCGGGTCACAACACAGGTTGCGATGGCGTTGGGAGCGTCCGTCCAGCCATTGACAAGGATTACGCCGAGGGTGAGGATTACCGCCACCATCAGCAGCGGATTGGTCGTCACCTGGCCCCAGAAGTACTGAAATGATAAATCCATCTTCTTCGTCAGCCTTTCTGTAATTCTTTCGCAGAATCAGCCATTCTGCATCCAATTAAATTGATTGTATCAGATTTCATCATCCAAATCAACTTATATGCAAATTTGTAGTATTTTGTAACAAATTAAAACCAGATGATTAAACAGGCAGCCGCACCATACCCTCGTTCACCATCAGCTGAACCGCGCCGGAGATGCCGATGCGGCCATGCACATAGGTGAGCGCACCCTGCAGGTAAGCGATATAGGGATCGCGCACCGGGGCGTCGGCGCTCAGTTCCACGGAAGCGCCGCTCACGAAGGTGCCCGCAGCCATGATCACCGGATCCTGGTAGCCGGGCATATCCCAGGGCTCGGGAACGGCCTCGGAATCCACCGGGGAGCAGAACTGGATGGCCTGGATGAAGCGGATCAGCTTCTGCGGGTCTTCAAAGCGAATGGCCTCGATGATATCGTTGCGGGGATCCTCGTAGCGGGGATTCACCTCAAAGCCCAGGATTTCAAACACGCGGCTTGCAAGGATCGCGCTCTTGACCGCCTGCGCCACGGTGTGCGGCGCCTGGAAGAGGCCCTGGTAGAAGGGCTGGTAACTGCCCGCGTAGGAACCGACCTCCGCACCGATGCCGGGCGAAGTCAGGCGATAGGAAACCAGCTCCACAAACTTCCGCTTGCCCGCGATGTAGCCGCCGGTGGGCGCGATGCCGCCGCCGGGATTCTTGATCAGGGAGCCGGCCATCAGATCGGCACGGGGCTCATTGCAGTTGGTGAACTCACCATAACAGTTGTCCACCATCACGCAGGTATCCGGGGATTTTTCATGGATCGCATCGATGGCGGCATTGATCTCCTCCACGGAGAGGGATGCGCGCCAGTCATAGCCGCGGCTGCGCTGGATGAGCACCAGCTTCACCTCCGGCGTGAGGGCGTTCAGGATGCCCTCGATATCGATCTTTCCATCCTTGATATCCACCTGCCGGTAATCCACGCCGAAATCCTTGAGGGAGCCGCAGCCCGCCTCTCCGGCGATGCCGATAACCTCCTCCATGGTATCATAGGGCTTGCCCGCGCCGGAGAGCATAACATCGCCGGGACGCAGGATTCCATACAGGCACAGCGCCAGCGCGTGGGTGCCGGATGCGATCTGCGGGCGTACCAGCGCGTATTCCGTGCCGAGGGCGTCGGCAACCAGCTCTCCGAGGGTATCGCGGCCGATATCATCGTAGCCGTAGCCGGTGGTGGGCGCGAAATGGCGCGCGGAAACCCGATGCTTCTGGAAGGCGGCGATCACCTTGCGGGTATTCGCCAGCTCAATTGCATCGATTCTCTGAAATGCGCCTGCGCAATCCGCCTCGGCGCGGGCAACCAGCGCCTCTACCTCAGCGGTCACGAGGGGCATGTTGGGCTTGCTCATGGCTGTTCCTCCAAATACTTGATCATTTCATCTGTGATGGCTCCGGCGGATTTTCCCTCCGCATCCAGCCATACGGCGCGGGGGTCCCTCTGGAACCAGGTCATCTGCTTCTTGGCATAATTCCGGGAAAACTGCTTTACAAGGCGCACGGCCTCATCCATCGCAAGCCGCCCCTCCAGCGCGGCGGCAATCTCCTTGTAGCCGATGGCCTGCAGCGCAGTGGGATGGCTCTGCTCATCCTTGCGGAGCTCGCGCACTTCCTCAATCAAGCCGTCTTGGATCATTTCATCCACACGGCGGTCAATCCGGGCATAGAGCACATCCCGGGGCCAGCGCAGGGCGAAAAAGGTTTCGTTGTAGTCCCCTTCCCTTCCGGCGTCGAGCCGCGCCTGTTCAGACTGTGTGCGCCCGGTGAGGCGGTAGACCTCGATTGCCCGGGTCACGCGGCGCACATCATTTTCGTGCAGCTTGCCTGCGGCCTCCGGGTCGATCTCCCGCAGCATATCGTGGAGCCTTCTCCTGCCGCCGGGCGTCTCCCCGATGGCGATCAGCTCCTGCCGGAGCGCCTCGTCGCAGGTTTCGGAAAACTCCATCGGCCGGGTGACGGCGTTTATATAGAGGCCTGTGCCGCCGCAGAGCATCGGCACTTTGCCCCTTGCGAGTATATCTGCGATCACTTCCCGGGCCATATCCCGGTATTTTGCTGCGGAATACTTCTCGGCGGGGCTGGCGATACCCAGCATGTGATGGGGTACGCCGCGCATTTCCCCAGCGGTAGGCTTGGCGCTCAATACATCCATGCCCCGGTAAATCTGCATGGAATCGGCGGAGACAACCTCTCCCCCGATTTTCCTGCACAGCTCCACCGCGCAGGCGGTCTTTCCCGATGCGGTGGGACCGGCAATAACGATGATTTTCGGCTTCATTGTATGCGTTTGAACATTTTTTCCAGGTCGCGCTTGGTGAGTGTCTTTGCCACCGGCCTGCCATGGGGGCAGGTGGGCGGCGCGCCGGTTTCCAGCATGGCGGAAATCAGCGATGCAATTTCGGATTCGGTGAGGCTGTCTCCCGCCTTCACAGCGGTTTTGCAGGCCAGCTGCATGATTTCGCTGCGGCGCGCATCCACGGTGGCGGCCTTGAGCTGGCCGAGGGACTGGATCATCTCCAGGAACAGCGGCTTCAGCTCAGCCTTGCCCATTACGAAGGGCACGGCGCGCACCTGGATATCATTTTCGCCGAAGGGTTCAACGGTGTAGCCTGCATCGGCAAGGGTATCCAGGTTATCCATGATCACGGCCATCTCCCGCGCGGAGAGGCTCACAATGATGGGCGCAAGCAGCTGCTGGGAAGCCACGCCGGCCTCTGCGCGGGCCATATACCGCTCATACTGCAGTCGCTCGTGGGCGGCATGCTGGTCGATGAGCAGCAGGGTATCCCCCACCTCCACCAATATGTAGGTCTTGAAGGCAACGCCGATCACTTTAAAGGGAGGAATCTCCGGCTTCTGGGCTTCGGGTTTCGGCTCCTCGATGGGTTTCGGCGGCTCAACGGGCTTTTCCGGCGTCTTCGGAAGCGCAGCGGGCTTCGCAGCTTCCGGCCTTGCCGCATGCGGCAGCTGCACAGTCTTGACCGGCCGGTCTTCCGGCATGGCCGCAGGGGTCTCCCGCAGCACGGCGGCCGCAGGCCTGAATTCTATCTTCGTCTGCTCCGGCTTGGGCGCAGGCTTCGGCGCTTCGGTTTTTATCTCCGGCTTTGCGGGTTCGGGCTCTGCCTCCGCCTTGACCGGCTCCTGCTTCGGAACCTCCACCGCCTTCGGCAGCGGAATTTCCCGTATCTCCGTCTTGCGCGCCACGACGGCCTTTTCCTCGGTGAGCTTTTTGATCTCCAGCACCCGTTCGTTTTCAAAGGCGCGGGCAAGCAGGCTTTCACAGGCTGTGCGCATCATATCCTCATCCCGGAAGCGCACCTCCAGCTTGTTGGGATGCACATTCACATCCACGCCCGTGGGCGGGATCACAAGGTTCAGCACGCACATCGGATACATTCCGATGGTCACGCGGCTGCGGCATACCTGTTCCAACGCCTTGGTGAACAGCGGACAGCGCACGGAGCGGCCGTTGATGAAGAAAAGCTGGTGGCTCCGGGTGGCCTTGGCGAGCTCGCCCACGCCGATCAGGCCGTGAATGCGGGTGCCGCCCTCAGAAGCGTCGATCTCCACCATCTTCTCAGCGGCTTCCCGTCCGTATACGGCAAACACCGCGTGGCGCAGCTTGCCGTCGCCAAAGCTGTGAAACATGGTGTTTCCGCCGCTGATAAAGCGCATGGAAACGCCCGGATTGCCCAGCAGCAGCTTTGCCACCGCATCGCTCACAAGGCCGCCCTCATAGCTGGCCTTTTTCAGGAAGGCGCGGCGCACAGGCACATTGAAGAACAAATCGCGCATGATGATGGTTGTCCCCTGGGGACAGCCCGCCTCGCGCACATTCATGTTCTGCCCGCCCTCGATGGTGAGCTTCATTCCGCTCTCCTGGCCCTTGGCCCGGGTGGTCATCTCCACGCGGGAAACGGCGGCAATGGAGGGCAAGGCCTCGCCGCGGAAACCGAGGGTGCGGATATCGGTAAGCTGCTCGGCAGTCTGGAGCTTGGAGGTGGCATGGTTTTCAAAGGCAAGGCGCACCTGCCCCGGCTCAATGCCGCAGCCATTATCCGTTACGCGCAGATAATCGATGCCGCCGCCCTTTACCTCCACCGTGATGGAAGTCGCTCCCGCATCCAGGGAATTTTCAATCAATTCCTTCACTACGGAGCTGGGCCTCTCCACCACCTCTCCGGCGGCGATGCGGCCTACGGTTGCAGCGTCCAGTATGCGAATGGGCATGGTTTACCTCCAATCAAATCCTCTTTGCCTTTTCATTCAGCTCAAAGAGCTTGTTCAGCGCGTCGATGGGCGTCATGCTCACAACGTCGATCTCCGCAATTTCCTGCACCAGCTCCATGGGCTTAAAATCCATGATGCCCAGCTGACGGTCGGCGAGCTTTCTCTTTTCGATGATGGATTTGCCAATGGAGCCCTTCTCCTGGTTATCCACCTCGAGCCGGGCCATGATCTGCCGCGCGCGGGAGATCATGGATTTCGGGAGTCCGGCCAGCTTGGCGACCGCCACGCCATAGCTGCGGTCCGCGCCGCCGGGCACGATCTTGCGCAGGAAGATTACGTCATCTCCCATCTCCTTTGCGGTGATGCGGTAGTTCACCACGCCGGGCAGCTGGCCCTCGAGCTCGGAAAGCTCATGGTAGTGGGTGGCAAAAAGGGTTCTTGCGCCGCACTTTTCATTGGCGATGAATTCCACAGCCGCCCACGCGATGGAAAGGCCATCAAAGGTGGAGGTTCCCCTGCCCACCTCGTCGAGAATCAGCAGGCTCTTCTCCGTGGCAAACTTCAAGATCGTCGCCATCTCGCTCATCTCCACCATGAAGGTGGACTGGCCGCCGTAGAGGTCATCAGAAGCGCCGATTCGGGTGAAAATGCGGTCTGTGAGGGCGATTTCCGCGCTGTCCGCCGGCACGAAGGAGCCCATGTGCGCCATGAGCACGATCAGCGCAACCTGGCGCATGTATGTAGATTTACCCGCCATATTCGGACCTGTGATCACCATTACGCGGCTTTCGCCATCGAGGGCGGTATCGTTGGGCACGAATTTTTCCCGGCCAATGGAATCCTCCACCACCGGATGCCTGCCGCCGAAGATTTCGTAGCGGCCCTCATCGTTGATGCCGGGGCGGACATAATTGTTGTCCGCAGCCACCTGCGCCAGGGAAAGCAGGGCGTCCAGGGTTTTGAGCGCCTGGGAAGTGATCTGCAGGCGGGGCAGCAGCTCCTTCATCTGCTGGCGAATCTCCAGGAAGAGTTCATATTCCAGCCGCACCGCGCTCTCCTGTGCGCCGAGAATCTTGTTCTCCAGCTCCTTGAGCTCCTCGGTGATATAACGCTCGGCATTGGCAAGGGTCTGTTTACGGGTATAGCGGTAAGGCACCTGGCCGTAGAAGGATTTGGTGACCTCGATATAATATCCGAAGACGCGGTTATAGCCGATTTTCAGGTTTTTGATCCCCGTCTCCTCCCGCTCGCGCTGCTCCATGGCGGCGAGGTATTCCTTGCCATTCTCGGAAATATCCCGCAGCTCATCCAGCTCCGGGCTGTAGCCTGCATTGATGATGCCGCCGTCCTTCAGGGAAAGGGGTGCATTCGGGTCTATGGCCCGACGCAGTGTATCGGTGAGCTCCGGCATGGGATCAAGCTCATCCAGCAATTCCTGCACGAGCGGCGCGCTGAATTCCCCGGCGCATTCCTTGAGCAGCGGCACCGCATCCAGAGAATTCTTGAGGGCAATGCAGTCCCGGGCGTTGATGGCCTCGTAGGCGATGCGGCTCAGCAGGCGCTCCACATCATAAACGCCGCCGAGGATTTCCCGCATGTTGGAAGATGCCATCGGATTCGCCATCAGCTGCTCCACGGCGTCCAGGCGCTTTTCGATCTCGATTTTTTCATACAGCGGGCGCTCAATCCAGCTGCGCAGCAGCCGGCTGCCCATCGCGGTCTGGGTGTTGTCAAGTATCCACAAGAGCGAGCCCTTCCTGCCCTTGCCATGCAGGGCTTCGGTGAGCTCCAGGTTGCGCAGCGCCACCTTGTCGAGCGCCATGTACTTGCCGGAATCGTAGGCCGTGGCGTTCAGGATGTGGGAAAGGGCGTTTTTCTGGGTTTCGGTAAGGTATTTCAGCAGCGCGCCTGCGGCGCAGACGGCCAGCCTGCGGTCCTCAAAACCCAGCTCCTTGATGGTTTTTTTAAAGTGGGCGCTCATGCACTTTGCCGCGCTGCCGTAGGAAAAGCCTTCTTCATCCTGCTGGGAAGCAATGCCGGCCCTCTCGGGATCGAGGGCGGCAAATTCCTCCTGGTTGTTCACGATCAGCTCGCTGGGAGCAATGCGGGCCAGCTCATCAGCGAGGGAACTGCGCACATCGGAAATCTGGTAGAGGTTGAATTCGCCGGTGGAAACATCGCAGAAGGCGCAGCCCGCCTGGTTTTTGCGCAGGCAGATAGAGGCGATGTAATTCGCCCGCTTTTCCTCCAGCATGTTGCTCTCGATTACGGTACCCGGCGTGATGATGCGGGTCACGGCGCGCTCCACCAAACCCTTGGTGGTGGCCGGGTCGCTCATCTGCTCGCAGATGGCAACCTTGTATCCCTTTTCGATGAGCTTTCGGACGTAGACCTCCACCGCGTGGTAAGGCACGCCGCACATGGGCGCGCGCTCGGAAAGGCCGCAGTCCCTGCCCGTCAGCGTGAGCTCCAGCTCACGGGAGACGAGCTTCGCATCATCAAAAAACATCTCGTAGAAGTCGCCCAGGCGGTAAAATAGGATCGTGTCCGGGTATTGCTCCTTGATCTCGAGATATTGCTGCATCATCGGCGTAAGCGCCATAGTTTCACCTCAAAAGTTGTCGTTGGTAAGAATGGATGGGATGAATATCTCATCCATTTGCGGAGCGCAAGCGCAGAAAAATACTGTCCTCCGGTCAGGCCCGCACCCGGAAATTTCAATGAAATTTCAACGGGCCGCAGAGCCCAACCCAACGCGATCAAAATCCGCAGATTTTGATCGCGTATGAAGTATCAGTGGCATCCTCCGCAGGTAGCGCAGCTGCCGGTGCAATCGCCGCCGTCCTCGGTCATGCGGCCGGTGACGATGAACTGCAGCACCTGGTTGATCTGGCCGATCACGGAATTGAATTCCGCGCGGGCAGCGGTGAGGTTGGCGATGTCGTCCACCATCTGCAGGCGCTGCTGGATCTCGTCCATCTCATCGGAAAGGCGCTTCATCATGATGGGATCGGGATTTTCCTCCTCCATGGCCTCCTGGATGTGGCTGCGCTTCTCGAGGTACTGGGCCATCAGCTCAGCGCCCTCGACATTCTGCATGGCCTTCTCCTCGGCCGCGCGCATGTTCTGATAAACTTCACTCTGCAGCAGGGCCTCGCCCAGCTCACGGGTCTTTTCAAAGATCATATCCATGTTGTATCCTCCTTAAATCAATTTGCCGCGCAGGGTGTTGCGCCCGGCGCTGGTGATTTCCACTTCCACAAACTTGCCCACAAGATCGGCGCTTCCTTCGAAGTTCACCATGTGGGATCTCGGGGTCTTGCCGCCGACGGAGCCTGCATCCCTCGCGGACGCGCCGTCCACCAGCACAATTTCCCTCTTCCCGATCTGCTCGCAGAGGATTTCGTAGGCAATATTCTGCTGCAGATCGATCAGCCGCTGGATGCGCTCGCTCTTTTCCTCCGCGGTAACCGGATCGGGCATGGCTGCCGCCCGGGTGCCGGTGCGGGGGGAATAGATGAAGGTGTAGCTGGCGTCGAAGCGCACTTCGCGTACCAGGGACATGGTATCCTCAAACTGGGCCTCTGTTTCTCCTGGGAAGCCCACGATGATATCGCTGGTAAGGCCGATGCCGGGGCGGGCCTTGCGCAGCTTTTCAACGAGTCCAAGGTAGTGCTCGCGGGTATAGCGGCGGTTCATCTCCCTGAGAATATCATTATTGCCAGCCTGCACAGGAAGATGCAGGTGGGGCATCAGGTGCTTAAGCTCTCCGTAGGCGGCGATCAGCTCATCGGAGAGATCCTTGGGATGGGAGGTCATAAAGCGGATGCGCGGCACGCCCAGCCTGTCCAGCTTGTAGAGCAGGTTGGCAAACTCCGCGCCGCCGCCGCGATAGGAATTCACGTTCTGGCCAAGCAGCGTAATCTCCTTCGCGCCGGTATCCAGCAGACGCTTTGCCTCCTCCAGCACATCCTCCGGATCGCGGCTCCGCTCCCTGCCGCGCACATAGGGCACGATGCAGTAGGAGCAGAAATTGTTGCAGCCATACATGATGTTCACAAATGCGCTGTGGGCGCAGCTGCGCTTTTCAGGCATGCCCTCCACCACCTCGCCGTCGATATCCATCACTTCCACAATGGGCTTATCTTCCATCAGGCGGCGGCAGATGTATTCCGGCAGCATGTAGAGATTGTGGGTGCCGTAGATCACATCGATGAAGGGATAGCGCTTCTTCATGGTGGCCGCCATATCCTTCTCCTGGGTCATGCAGCCGCCCACGC
Organism: Clostridia bacterium; assembly: GCA_017481065.1. The sequence goes on from JAFUPT010000101.1 coordinate 19,475, forward strand.
AGATCATCAGATCCGGCTTTTCCCGCTTCAATTCCTTCAGCCAGATCACATTGCCCAGCGCCTTGTTCTCGGCATTTTCCCGCACGCAGCAGGTGTTGTAGAGGATGAGATCGGCTTGCTCCCGCACATCCTCGCGCCGCATGCCCATTTCCTCCAGCATGCCCGCGATGGATTCTGAATCGCGCGCGTTCATCTGGCAGCCCATGGACACGATGTGGTAGCTCTGCGGGCGTTTCTTCATCTCCCACACAGCATGCATGAATTCCCGCTGGCGGATCATCTCCTCCTGCGGCACAACCGGACGTTCTTTCATGGTTTATCCTCTTCTCCAATCAGGAATTTGGCAGTATTTCGTAGTTCAGCTCTCTTCCGCCCTCCTCGAGGACGCAATTCTCAGGAATGCCGATGGTGCAAATCCAGTCCAGCACCCGCTTGTCCGCAAGGATGCGGTAATTCAGCCTGTCCCCTGCGCGGCGCTTTCTCCAGATATCCCGTATGATGCGGTAGGCAATGCTCTCGTGGGTCCATTCCCGCCCCGCGGCAAGGCAGGCGGAGCAATCCCGCATCAGCTGCTTGCTGAGAGGCCGGCGCACCTTTTTGCGGGTCATCTCAACAAGGCCCAGCGCCGTCATACCCAGCACATTCGTGCGGTTGCGGTCGTTTGAAAGCGCCTGCCGCAGGTGCTCGATCAGCGCATCCCGGTTTTCCACCGTCTCCATATCGATGAAATCGATGATCACGATGCCGCCGATGTCCCGCAGCCGCAGCTGCCGGGCAATTTCATCCGCCGCCTCGCAGTTGATCTGGAAGATGGTCTCCTCCAGGGATTTTTTGCCGGTGAATTTGCCGGTGTTTACATCAACCACCGTCATAGCCTCGGTTTCATCGATCACGATCGTGCCGCCGCTCTTCAAATACACATGCCGGTCAAAGGCCCGCTCGAGCTGGGCGTCCACGCGCAGAAGGTCGAAAAGCGGCGTTTCGGTCTTCACCAGTTCAACCCGTTCGGCATATTCCGGCGTGAACAGCGCGGCGCAGTCCCGCAGTTCGAAATAAATCTCCGGATCATCCGTGCGGACCGCCTCTATGCTCTCGTCCATCAAATCCCGCAGCGCGCGGATCACGATGCTTCCATCGTTCTGGATGAGCCGCGGCTTCGCGCTGTGGCTGCCTTCGGTCTGGATGCGCTTCCAGATGCGCAGCAGGCGCTCAAAATCCGCCCGGATCTGCGCTTCATCCGCTCCTTCCGCAGCAGTGCGCACGATGATGCCCGCGCCGAACTGCTTCGATATGCGGTTCGCGGCTGCGTAGAGGCGCTCCCTCTCGGCGGAATCGCCGATCTTCTTGGAAACCCCAGCGTATTCGATGGTGGGCAGCAGCACGCACAGCCTTCCCGGCAGCGTGACGCTTCCGGAGACGCGCGGCCCCTTGCTGCCGCCGGGCTCTTTCACTACCTGCACCAGAATCATCTGGCCGGGTCGCACGATCTTTTCAATCCGCGCCCTTTCCAGCCTGTCGCGCAGGCCATCCTCGCCCCGGGTATCGATGCAGATATCCCCGGCATAGAGAAAGGCATTCTTGCTCATGCCGATATCCACAAAGGCGGCGTTCATGCCGGGCAGCACATTCTGCACCCGCCCAACATAGATATTCCCGGCGAGCTTGGCGCGGCCTTCCCGCTCGTAGTAAATCTCGCAGAGGCGCTTATCCTCCAATATAGCGAGCCGCGTCTGGCTGGAAACGCGCTCCAGCAGCATCTCCCGCTTCATGTTACAGCTCCATCAGCGGACGCAGGCCGCCTTCAGCGTCCTTGCCCAGCAGGCACAACCGGTGCACCCGCACGCCGACCTCCTCGATCCCCGCCATTTTGGCGAGGGTTTTGGCCAGCAGGTCGGCCTTCAGATTTTCCTTCTCGGTGAGCATTACGCGGCAATTGAAGCCGTCTTCGCATGCCTCAAGGGAGAGCACCATCGGGCGTATATTCACTTCCTTCTCGCCGGACTTGCTCTTCTTCATGGCGAGCACGGTATCCTTTTCAAGGAAGGCGGGAATCTGCGCGGCGATCTTTTCCGCATCTTCCCCGGCGATGGAGACATGGTAATCCGAAGCAAATACCTGCGCCATGGCGGAGGGACGGCGGTCGTCCACCAGCTTTACCTCCAGCACAGGCAGATCATCCGGCAGCGCGAATTTCATCGCCTCCTCGCAGCGGCGGCGGCCCATGGGCGCGCTCAGGCGCACATCCAGCACCTCATAATCGCTGGTCCAGCCCAGCGCCAGCGCCGAGCCGAAGGCCATCAGCGGATGGGGATTGAAGCCCTCGGAATATTTGATCGGCAGTCCCGTGCGGTTGAGCGCCATGTGCAGGAAGCGCTGCAAATCCAGGTGGGAGATAAAGCGAAGCCTCGGATTCTTGCCGAAGCGAACCAGCATCCTCATTTGCAAGCCCCCTCATATCGATTCATTCCGCAGCCGACGCAGCCCTTGCGGCAGTCCTGCGTGCGCTCGCCCTTGAGCGCCTTGTTCCATTCGCGCTTCAAAAATTCCTTGGTAACGCCCGCATCCAGGTGGTCCCAGGGCAGGATTTCTTCGAGATCATGATTCCGCAGCGCGTAGAAATCGGGATCAACGCCCTCCTCCTTGAAGGCCTCGAGCCAGATATCGTGGCGGTACTGGTCGCTCCATCCGTCGAAGCGGCAGCCCATCTTCCATGCGCGCTCCATCACATCGGCAAGCCGCCTGTCTCCCCGGGCGAACACGGCCTCGATGTAGCTCAGGTCATGGGCGTGGTATTTGAAATCAACGCCCTTCACCTTGCGCAGCTCTTCCTTCAAAAGCTGCTGGCGGCGGATTACGGTTTCGCCGTCCAGCTGACCATGCCACTGGAAGGGCGTGAAATTCTTGGGTACGAACACCGATGCGCTCACCGTGATGCGCAGGCCCGGCGCACGCTTCTCCTTGGGTACGGAGAAATAGCAATCCCGCACCTTGCGGGCGAGGTCGGCAATGCCGAGCACATCCTCGTCGGTCTCGGTAGGCAGGCCGATCATGAAGTACAGCTTCACGGCGGACCAGCCCTGCTCGAAGGCGTCGGTCACGGAGCGAACCAAATCCTCCTCGGTAACGCCCTTGTTGATCACATCGCGCAGCCGCTGGGTACCCGCCTCGGGAGCGAGGGTCAGCGCAGTCTTGCGCACCTTCTGGGTCTCCTTCAGGGTATCGGTCAGGATCGCATCGATGCGCTGGCTGGGCAGGGAAATCTTCACCCGCTTCTTGGCAAACTTTTCCACCATCTGGTGGGCCAGCTGCGGCAGGCAGGAATAATCGCCGCTGGAGAGGCTCATCAGGGAAATCTCATCATAACCGGTGTTGTGCACCAGCTTTTCCGCAAGGTCCATCAGCTTCTCCATCTTCCGCTCGCGCACGGGGCGGTAAATCATGCCTGCCTGGCAGAAGCGGCAACCGCGGGTACAGCCGCGGAAGATTTCCAGCATGATGCGGTTGTGCACGATCTCGCCGTAGGGAACGATCAGCTTATCGGGGTAATCCACCTCGTTCAAATCCTTCACCATGGCCTTCTTTACCACAGCAGGCGCGCCGGAGCCTTCCTTCGGAGCGATGGCCTTCACGGTGCCATCTTCGTTATAGGAAATATCGTAAAGGGAGGGCACATAGATTCCCGGAATCTCCGCCGCCATTTTGAGGTATTCTTCCCTCGGCAGGCCGCTTGCCTTCCACTTCTTGTATACATCGATGGTTGCAAGGGTCTCCTCCTCGCCGTCGCCAATGGCCACCAAATCCACAAAGGGCGCAATGGGCTCGGCATTGAAGGCGCAGGGGCCGCCCACGATCACGAAGGGATCATCCTCTCCCCTGTCCTCCCGGCGCAGCGGAATGCCCGCAAGATCCAAAGATTCCAGGATATTGGTAAAGCTCATCTCGTACTGGAGGGTGATGCCCAGGATGTCAAACTGCTTCACCGGCGTGCGGCTTTCCAGGGTAAAGAGCGGAATATTTTCCTTCCGCATCTCCGCAGACATATCCACCCAGGGAGTAAACACGCGCTCGCACCACACATCATCCCGCTTGTTCAGCAGGTGGTAGAGGATGCGCATGCCGAGGTGGCTCATGCCCACCTCGTAGGTATCCGGGAACAGGAAGGCATAGCGCACATCCACTTCCTCCGGATTCTTCATCACGGCGCCGTATTCGCCGCCCATATATCGAACCGGCTTCTGGATTTTCAGAAAGAGTTCTTCAATGCGATCGGAAAGATTCACAGTTAAACCTCCTAAGGTACATAACTATCCGATTAACTCTACCATGAAATCCGCTTTTCTTCAACCTGCAAATGTTAAATCAGATAATTCTACAAATTGGCTCTTGACGATTCTCCACAAAAGGAATATCATAGTGCATAAACTTACAATGGATGGATTATGATTATGCAAAAGAGAGCCTTTGCCAGCCTTGAAAAGCTGCGCGAAATTGAAAAGGTATATCCCACCCCGTTCCACCTCTACAATGAGGCGGGCATTCGCAATACCGCTAAGGCCATGAACGCTGCCTTCTCCTGGAATAAGGGCTTCAAGGAGTATTACGCCGTGAAGGCCTGCCCGAACCCCTTCATCCTGAAAATCCTGAAGGAAGAGGGCTGCGGCGTGGACTGCGCCTCCATTCCCGAGCTGATGCTGGCCCAGGCCTGCGGCTTCGAGGGCGATGAAATCATGTTCTCCTCCAATGAAACCAAGCCGGAGGAATATGTCTATGCCCGCAAGGTGAACGCCATCATCAACCTGGATGATATTACCCACATCGATTTCCTGGCGGAAAACGGCGGCCTCCCGGAGAAGATCTGCCTGCGCTTCAATCCCGGCGGAGACCTCACCATCGGCGCCACCTGCATGGGCCATCCCGAGGAATCCAAATATGGCATGACCCGCGATCAGATTTTTGAAGCTGTGAAGATCATGATGGGCCGCGGCGTGAAGTCCTTTGCAATCCATGCCCTGCTGGCCAGCAACGCCATCGAGCCCCACTACTATCCCGAAAACGCCGCCCTGCTCTTCGGCCTCGCCGCCGACCTGCATAAAGAGCTCGGCGCGGATATCTTCATGGTAAACCTCTCCGGCGGCGTGGGCATCGCCTACCGCCCGGAGGACGAAACCCCGGATATCGCCGAGGTCGGCGCAGGCGTAAAGGAAGTTTACGAGCGCATCTTCGCCGCAAACGGCATGGAAAATGTGCGCGTGGGTTCCGAGCTCGGCCGCTACATCACCGGCCCCCACGGCATCCTGGTCTCCACCGCCATCCATGAAAAGCACATCTACCGCGAGTACATCGGCGTAAACGCCTGCGCCTGCGATCTGATGCGCCCCGCCATCTACGGCGCTTACCACCACATCACTATCCCCGGCAAGGAGGATGCCCCCTGCGACCATGTTTACGATGTGGTCGGCTCCCTGTGCGAGAACAACGATAAGTTCGCCGTGCAGCGCCAGCTGCCGAAGATTGATATGGGCGATCTGGTAGTGATCCACGATACCGGCGCCCACGGCTATGCCATGGGCTACAACTACAACGGCAAGCTGAAATCCGCAGAGATCCTGCTCCACCCGGACGGAACCTTCTCCATGATCCGCCGCGCGGAAACGCCGAGGGATTACTTCTCCACCTTCGATTTCTGCGATATTATGAAGGATTTCATGTAGTTTAAAAGGAACGGTCTCTTGACCGTTCCTTCTTTATAGGAATAACGATGCCGCGCAGTATACCAGCGCCAGCGCCATAAGCGCGTTGATGATTCTTCCATGCCTGGCAAACAGCTTTCGAAACGCCGATCCAAAGGCTGACCAGAGCAGCGTGAATGCAAAGCCGATGAAAGCCAGCAGCAGCGAAAAGAGCAGCAGCGACAGCATCCGGCCCTGATAGTGCGGCAGTATGTAAGCCTCCATGGACATAATGCAGTACAGGTATGCCTTCGGGTTGATAAACTGTAAGAAGACGCCGGAGAGAAAGCCGTCCCGGGAATGATTTTCCTCGATGTTGCCGTCGCTTCGGAAGGTCTCCCAGGCGAGATAGAGCATATACAGCGCGCCAACCACCAGCATGGGCAGCTTGATCTTGGGAATCCAGCTGCTGAGCAGATTGCAGAATATAGTGCAGAGCACGGAAACCGCAGAAAAGCCCAGCCAGATTCCAAGGTTGAAGGGCAGCGCCCGACGGAAACCCATGCGGCTGCCGTTGGACATGGACATGATGTTGTTCGGACCGGGTGTAACGGCGGTGACCATCGCATAGGTCAAAAACGTGAACCAGCTGAACATGATTGACTTTCCTCCATTTGCATGATAATATACTTGTAGTCCGATATGTCGGATTTCCATTATATTGTACTACAAGTATATTATATTGTCAACAGAGGTTTTTTATGGATATCACCAGCGCAGTCGCCGCGAATGCCAGGGCCGTTCGCGAACAGAAGAAGCTCACCCTTGACGCCGCCGCCGAGATCACCGGGGTTTCCCGCAGCATGCTCGCCCAGATTGAAAAGGGCGATGTGAACCCTACGATTTCCGTGCTCTGGAAGATCGCCAACGGCTATAAGGTTTCCTTCACCAGCCTGATCGAAAGCCGCGGGGGTGATACAAGCGTCATCCGTGCCGGCGATACCCGCCCGCTCTCCGAGGATGGCGGCCGCTACGTCAACTATCCCACCTTCGCCTTTGATGAACAAAAGCTGTTCGAATGCTACCGCATCCTGATTCAGGAGGGCGGCTTTCTTGCCGCACAGCCGCATCTGAAGGGCTCGGAGGAGTATATCACGGTATTTTCCGGCGATGCTGAAATCACTATCGGCGGAGAGACTCACCGCCTTTCAAAGGGCGATTCCATTCGCTTCCGTGCCGATGTTCCTCATGCTTACAGAAATGCCGGCTCCGGAAGCGCAGAGCTGAGCATGCTGATTTATTACAACAAATGAGTTGGGGGAATGAATATGGCAGTATGCAGGGATACGTTTCCCATACTGGAATACGACGATGATCCCCGTGCGGTGCTGGAGCCCACCCACGAGGATTTCGGCATGCGCCTTCCTGAAAAGGCGGTCTTCGCCTTCCTCGGCGACGTCGTCGACCGCTACGCCCTGGAGCACGGCGCGCGCATTGCGGAATACTTTATCTCCGCGACGAAGAATTTCCCCATCTATATCGTGGAATACGACGGCGAGGAAATCTGCCTCGCACAGGCCCCTGTGGGCGCGCCCGCTGCTGTGCAGATCATGGATTTCCTGATCGGCTACGGGGCAAAGAAAATCATCTCCACCGGTTCCTGCGGCGCGCTTGCGGTTTTGGAGGAAAACGTCTTCCTGCTTCCAACCAAAGCCCTGCGGGACGAGGGTACCTCCTACCACTACCTGCCTCCATCCCGCTTTGTGGAAACCAGCGAAAATATAAACACCGCCATCCGAAGCATACTGCGCCGCCAAGCCCTGCCCTTTGAGGATACCTTCACATGGACCACCGACGGCTTTTACCGGGAAACCCGGGAAAAGATCGCCCTGCGCAGGCAGGAGGGCTGCAAGGTTGTGGAGATGGAGTGCGCCGCCCTCGCCGCTTACGCAAAGTTTCGCGGCGCGGATTTCGGCCAAATCCTCTATACCGCCGATACCCTCGCCAATGTGGACAGCTATGATATGCACGGCTGGGGAAAGAATTCCGTGGACAAGGCCCTCGCGCTGTGCCTGGAAGTCGCCTCCGCAATGTGATTCAAAGCGAGCAGTGGAAAAAATCCACTGCTCGTTGTTTTATTCCGCCCTCGCGCGCATGCGCTTGAGTATCCTTCCCTCCAGCCGGGAAACCTGCACCTGTGAAATGCCCATATCTTTGGCAATTTCGGTCTGGGTATGCCTGCGGAAGTAGCGGCGGATGATGATCGTGCGCTCCTCCGGGCTCAAATCCTGCAATAAACCCCGCAGCATCAGCCGCCGGTCCACCGCGCCCATGCTGTCTGTGCCGATCACATCCATCAGCCGCAGTTCCCCTTCTCCGTTCACAGGTTCGCTCAGGGAGCGCACGCGGCTGTTTGCGTTGATGGCCAGAAGCACATCCTCGTGGGAGAGCCCTGTGCCCTCCCCGATTTCCCGCAGCGCCGGTTCCCGGGAAAACTCCCGGATATATTCTTCCCGGAAGCGCTCCACCCGGATGGCATTGTCATGGATGGTGCGGGACACATGCACCGGCCCCGTATCCCGCAGGTAGCGCCGCACCTCGCCGAGGATCACCGGCACAGCATAGGTGGAAAAGCGCACGGCATAGGCCGGATCAAAGCGGTCTATGGCCTTCAGAAGGCCCATGCAGCCGTACTGGAATAAATCCTCATATTCAGCATTCCTGTCCCGGAAGCGCCTCAGCACATAGTGCACCAGCGCCATATTCTCCTTCACCAGCTCCTCCCGGGCCTGCCTGTCGCCATCCCGGGCGCGCTCAAGTTTTTCAAGGGTTCCTTCGTAGCTGTCGCCGCTCAGGCGTGCCGCGCAAAGCGTTCTTCGCGCGATTGCAGCTGCTTCACCAGCCGCACCGTGGTGCCGTAACCCAGCGCCGACTGCACCTCTACCCTGTCCATAAAGCTCTCCATCACGGTAAAGCCCATGCCGCTCCGCTCCTCGCCGTCCCCGGTGGTGAAAAAGGGCTCCCGCGCCCGGGCGATATCTGCGATTCCGCATCCCCGGTCCGATACATCGATGATGATCAGCCCGTCTTCCCGGCAGCTGGCCCGCAGCCGCACCGTGCCCAGCGCCTGGGAATAGCCGTGCACGATGGCATTGGTCACCGCCTCGGAAACCGCCGTCTTCACATCCGCCATCTCCTCAATCGTGGGATTGAGCGGCACCATGAACGCGCTCACCACCATGCGGGCGAAGGATTCGTTCTCCGGCAGGGCCGGAAAATCCAGCCGCATCTCATTCTGCATATACATAGCTGCTCCTTTCCTCATGCCATCCGGTCCACCAGCTGGTAAAGCCCCGCCATTTGAAAAATCTTGTCCATGCGCGCATCGGCATTCACCACCGCCACGCTGCCGCCCCGCCGGGCCATCAGCTTGTAGCGGCCGATGATCAGGCCGATGCCGGAGCTATCCATAAATTTCAGCTTCCTGAGATCCAGCACCAGGCGGCGTATAGCCTTGTTTTTCAGCAGTTCATCCAGCTCTCCCCGGATTTCAGCGGCGGCGCTGTGATCCAGCTCGCTTTTGAGCCGCACCGTGAGCGTATGCCGCTGCAATTCATATTCCAGCATGCAAGCCACCTCCCGCAGATTAATTCCAGCCTGTCCCTGTCGCATCCTGCATCGAATGCGCACTGCTTTGGTCGGATGCGGGCTTTTGTTCGACATGTGTAAAAGCCACCAATCCGGGCATACTGTGAAAAATGCCATTTGGAGGGAATTGAATCATGCGCAGGTGGATCTATATCGCAGTCAGTGCGCTGGCCGTGGCGGTTTTGGGGCTCGCCATCTGGCAGCTGGATTTCCCCAACTGGCAGAAGCTGGATCTCGACCGTATCCGGGAAATTCCCGAGAGCACCGTGGTATACGATGCATCGGGCAATTCCGTGGGCGCGCTGCAGAATGCCCGGGAGCGCAGCTATGTTTCCCTTGACAGGATTCCCGAGCATGTCACCGCAGCCTTTATTACCGCCGAGGACCAGCGCTTCTACCAGCACAGCGGCGTGGATGTGAAGCGCATCTTCGGCGCGCTCTGGCATGATATCAAAACCATGAGCCTCGCCCAGGGCGCATCCACCATCACCCAGCAGCTGATCAAGCTCACCCACTTAACCAGCGAAAAAACCATCTCCCGCAAGGTGCAGGAGATCGTACTCGCCCGTCAGCTGGAGCGCCGTATGAGCAAGGATGAAATCCTGGAAGCCTACTTAAACACCGTCTACTTCGGCAACGGCGCCTATGGCATCGGAGCCGCCGCCCAGGCCTATTTCAGCAAGGATGTGGATGCGCTCACCCTCGCCGAGGGCGCGCTGCTGGCTGGTGTGATCAAATCTCCCTCCAATTACGCGCCCCACACCAAGCCGGAAAACGCCCTGCGCCGCCGGGATACCATCCTCCATTCCATGGCGGAGGCGCAGGAAATTTCCCCCGAAGAGCTGGAAAGCGCCCTTTCCGAACCGCTGAACCTGCAGCTCTCCTCCTCAGAAGGCGGGCTCGGCGGCTGGTACAGCGATCTGGTACTCGATGAGGCGCAGGAAATCCTCGGCCTCGATGCGGAGGAAATCCTCTCCGGCGGCTACCACATTTACACTTCCCTCAATCCTGCCGTACAGAACGCTGCAGACACTCTCTTCGAAAACGGCGCGAACTTCCCCGATCCCGCCTCCGACGGAACCCCCGCACAGGCGGCGCTCATCGCCATGGATACAGAAACCGGGGAGATTCAGGCCGTAGTAGGCGGCCGGGAATACGCCGTACAGCGGGGCCTGAACCGCGCCACCCAGATGAAGCGGCAGCCGGGCTCGGCCATCAAGCCCGTATCCACCTATGCCGCCGCAATCGAGGATTACGGCTTCCTTCCCAGCTCCATGGTGCAGGATGTGCAGCGGGAATTCCCCGGCAAATACCTGCCCGGAAACGCAGGAGGCAGCTATTACGGCACCGTGACCCTCCGGGAAGCCCTCTCCCGCTCCCTGAACGTAGCCACCGTGGACCTTGCGGACCTGATCGGCATGCAGGCCGTGCGCCGCGCTCTCGTCCGCTTCGGCATACCGCTGTCCGCACAGGATGTAAACCTTTCCCTCTCCCTCGGCTCCATGACCAACGGTGTTTCGCCCGCCCGGCTCTGCGCAGCCTACTGCGCGCTGGCGAACGGCGGCACGAAGGTAGAACCCCACGCCATACGCCGCATCACCAGCGCAAGCGGCCGCGTGGTTTATGAAGCGGAAAACCCGGTTGAAGACGCCGTCAGCCCGGAAACCGCCTTTCTCGTCACCGATATGCTGAAAACCGCCGCCCAGTCCGGCAGCGCGAAGGCCGTGTCCGCGGCAGGCATTCCCGTCGCGGCCAAAACCGGCACCGTAGGCGAAGCCAGCGGCGGCAACCGGGATATCTGGACGGTGTCCTATACCCCGGAGCTGGCGGTGGCCGTCTGGATGGGCTTTGACGAGCCCAGCGCCGTCCATGCCCTGCCGGATTCTGCGGGCGGCAGCAGCTATCCGGCCCAGCTCTGCGCAAAGCTGCTCAGCAATATCCGGGGAATGCTCAGCGGCACGGACTTTGCCTCTCCCCAAACCCTCATCCCCGTGCGGATCGATAAAATGGCCCTCAGCGAATCTGATTCCGTGCTCCTCGCGGCGGAAAACACGCCCGCCGAATATTCCACCGTCGAATGGTTCCCGGAAGGCCAGCTGCCCACCGAAAGCTCCGCGCTCTGGAATGCGCCGGCGATGGTGGATGATTTAAAGCTCCTCAGCAAACCCGGCGAGGCTCCCGCGCTGGCTTTCACCTCCAGGGATGATTCCGCCGAATACCTCATCCTGCGCAAATCCGGGGATGAATCAGAGGTAATGGCCGTGCTCAGCGCCAGCGCGGGCAATGTGATCGTCTGGAGCGATCCCGGAGCCGATCTCGAGCTAAGCTATTCCTACTCCGTGCTTCCCCGCCACCGCCTGCTCTACGAAAATGGCACCCTGCTCACCGGAATGGAGAGCGCCGTCGTGGAATACAGGCCCGCCGGACTCTTCGACCGCTTATTTGGATAAAAAAACGCCCTGCTTGCGCAGGGCAATTTTTCTTACTCCGCAAACAGCGGCGTGGAGAGGTAGCGGTCGCCGGTATCCGGCAGCAGTACCACAATCTTCTTCCCGGCATTTTCCTCCCGCTTGGCCAGCTGGATGGCGGCCCACGCGGCGGCTCCCGAGGAGATACCCACCAGCACGCCCTCCTTGCGGCCGATCAGCCGTCCGGTAGCGAAGGCGTCCTCATTGGCGACGGGGATGATTTCATCATATACCTTGGTATTCAGCACATCCGGCACAAAGCCCGCGCCGATGCCCTGGATCTTGTGGGGACCCGCAACGCCGGTAGAGAGCACGGCGGAGCTGCTGGGCTCCACGGCCACAACCTTTACTTCCGGCTTCCTGGACTTCAAATATTCGCCCACGCCGGTGATCGTGCCGCCGGTGCCGACGCCCGCCACGAAGATATCCACCTCGCCATCGGTATCGGCATAGATTTCCGGGCCGGTGGTGGAGAAATGCGCCTTCGGGTTGGCCGGGTTTTCAAACTGGCCGGCAACGAAGCTATCCGGGATTTCGGCAGCCAGCTCGTTCGCCTTCTGGATCGCGCCTTTCATGCCCTTTGAACCATCGGTGAGCACCAGCTCCGCGCCGTAAGCCTTCATCAACTGGCGGCGCTCCACAGACATGGTCTCCGGCATTACGATGATGATGCGGTATCCTCTGGCCGCAGCAACGGATGCGAGGCCGATGCCGGTATTGCCACTGGTGGGCTCGATAATCACAGAGCCGGGCTTCAGCTTGCCGCTCGCCTCCGCATCGTTGATCATCGCCAGGCCAATGCGGTCCTTTACGGAGCCTGCGGGATTGAAATATTCCAGCTTGGCATAGATTTTTGCCTTGAGATCAAATTCCTTTTCGATATGTACAAGCTCCAGCAGCGGAGTATTTCCGATCAGCTGATCGGCTGCGGTATAGATTCTGGACATGGCGTTTTCTCCTTTCAGTTTCTCCCAAGCGCTTTGCTTGGGAGCATTATAAACCCATTTACCTATCTAGTCAATAGGTTTATTTGTTAAAAAATCGGAACCGCCATTCCGAAATGGCGGCTCCGTACAATTTTATTCCACTGGTGCGGCTTCCAATGCCGGAATTTCCGGGATAGAAGTGAATTTCAGCTTTTCATCCTCCACGCTGGCCAGCACCTTGTCTCCCAGATGCACATCGCCCAGCAGGATTTCCTCGCTCAGCGCATCCTCCACCAGCCGCTGTATGGCCCTGCGCAGCGGGCGGGCGCCATATTTCAAATCATATCCGGCCTTGGAGATCAGCCTCAACGCTTCCTCCCCAACCTCCAGCTCAATGCCGCGCTCGGAGAGCCGGCCGCAAACCTGGCCCAGCAGCAGGCGGGCAATTTCATCAATCTCCGCCTCGGTGAGGGCATGGAACACGATGGTTTCATCCACGCGGTTCAAGAATTCCGGGCGGAAGATGCGGCGCATCTCATCCATGATGTTGTCCCGCATATCCTCGTACGCCTTATCGCCGTTCTCCTTGCCACCGAAGCCCATGGACCTCTGCTTCTTGATGGCATGCGCGCCGGCATTGCTGGTCATCACGATCACGGTGTTCTTGAAATCCACCACGCGGCCCTGGCCATCGGTGAGCCTGCCGTCCTCAAGAATCTGCAGAAGCACGTTGAATACATCCGGATGCGCCTTCTCCACTTCATCAAAGAGGATTACGGCGTAGGGCTTCCTGCGCACCTTTTCGGTCAGCTGGCCGCCCTCCTCGTGGCCCACATAGCCCGGCGGGGAGCCGATCATGCGGGATACGGCGTGCTTTTCCATATATTCGGACATATCGATGCGAATCAGGCTGTTTTCATCGCCGAAGAGGGCTTCGCCCAGCGCCTTGCACAGCTCGGTCTTGCCCACGCCCGTGGGGCCGAGGAAGATGAACGAACCGATGGGCCGATTCGGGTCCTTCAAGCCGGCGCGCGCACGGCGAACCGCGCGGGAGACAGCCTTCACGGCCTCCTCCTGGCCCACAACGCGCTTGTGCAGGATTTCCTCCAGCTGGATCAGGCGGCGGGCCTCGTCCTCAGTGAGCTTGTTGACCGGCACGCCGGTCCAGGTGGACACGATCTGCGCCACCTCTTCCTCGCCTACAACCTCCATCTTGGCGTTGCGCTTCTGCTCCCAAGCATCGCGGCAGCGCTGCATTTCGCTCTGCAGCTCCTTCTTCTTATCGCGCAGGTTGGCGGCGGTTTCGAAATCTTCGTTGGCCACAGCCTCCTCCGTCTCCTTGCTGAGGGCAGTAAGCCGAAGCTGCTGCTCCTTCATATCCGGCGGCGCAGTGAACGCCTGGATGCGCACGCGGGACGCAGCCTCATCAATCAGGTCCAGCGCCTTGTCCGGCAGGCAGCGGTCGGAGATATAGCGGTCAGAGAGATAGACTGCGGCCTTCAACGCCTCGTCGGTGATGTGCACGCGGTGGTGCGCCTCATAGCGGTCGCGCAGGCCCGCAAGGATAGCGATGGATTCCTCCTTGCTGGGCTCGCCCACCTGCACCGGCTGGAAGCGGCGCTCGAGCGCTCCGTCCTTTTCAATGTGCTTGTGGTATTCACTCAGCGTGGTTGCGCCGATGCACTGAATCTCGCCTCGGGCCAGCATGGGCTTCAAAATATTCGCCGCGTCGATCGCGCCCTCGGATGCGCCCGCGCCCACGATGGTGTGCAATTCATCGATGAACATCACGATGTTGCCCACGCTCCGGATCTCCGCCATGGCGTTCTTGAGCCTCTCCTCAAATTCACCGCGGTACTTTGCGCCCGCCAGCATGGCCGCAAGGTCCAGGGAAACCACGCGCCTGCCGCGCAGCACTTCCGGGATGTTTTCTTCTACAATCAACTGGGCAAGGCCCTCCACGATGGCGGATTTGCCCACGCCCGGCTCGCCGATGAGCACGGGATTGTTCTTTCTCCTGCGGGAGAGAATCTGCACGATGCGCTCGATCTCATTTTCGCGGCCGATCACCGGGTCAAGCTCGCCGGATCGGGCCGCTGCGGTGAGGTCACGGGAGAACTGATCGAGGATGGGCGTATCCTTCCCCTCCGCTTCGCTGTTCTGGCTCTCCTCATCGCTGCCGTTCAGGATATGGAGAAGTTCTTCCCGCGCCTTGCTCAGGTCGAGCCCCATCTTGATCAGCACATGGGCTGCCACGCCCTCGCGCTCCCGCATCAGGGCCAGCAGGATGTGCTCCACAGAGACATAGCTCTGCTTCAAATCCCGGGCTTCCCGCATGCTCTGTTCGATCACCTTTTTGGTGCGGGGGGTATATACCATCTGCTTGCCGTCCGGCTTATCTGTGCCGCGGCCAAGGATGGCGATGATTTCGCCGCGCGCGCCGTCCAGCGTAACGCCGCGCAGCACATTTGCCGCCGCGCCGGGGTCGCTCAGCACGCCCAGCAGCAAATGCTCGGTACCCACATAACTGCGGCCCAGGGCCTTGGCTTCATTCTGGGCGGCGATCAGCGCGCGCTGGCCGCGTTCGGTAAACTTTGCAAAAAATGCCATTGATTTTCCTCCAAATAGAATACAGGGTGAATTATTCGGCGTTCAGCGCAGAAAGCTCTTCCCTGAGTATCTTCGCCCTCAGGATTTCCGCCTCCCTTTCGCCGATCAGATGGCCCGCGCGCACGCCGAGGGAACCCGGCTGCAGGTCCATCATCAGCGCATCCAGCGCCGGAATGGGCAGATGCAAATATCCCATGCTTGCAGCATAGCGGATATCCGAATATCGCTTCATAAATTCCTTCGTGTTCATCAGTCGGGCATGCATGGTTTCGCCCCAGGATCGCATCAGGCTATCCTGCAGCTGCAGCATATCCCGCTTCTCCGCATTTTCGCGCATGGCGCGCTCATGGGCCACGATCTCCTCGGTGGCGGCCACCAGGGATCGGATCACATCCTCCTCGCTGCGGCCGAGGGTAGCCACGTTGCTCATCTGGTAGAGCATGCCCTGGGCCTCCGCGCCGTTTCCATACATGCCGCGTATGGTGAGCCCCAGCTTGGCAACGGACTGCATCACCGCGCCCATCTGGCCGGCCGCAGCCAGCGCGGGCAAATGCAGCATCACGCAGGCGCGCATGCCTGTGCCGGTGTTCGCCGGGCAGGCGGTGAGAAAGCCCCACTGGGTATCGAAGGCATAGGGGAAATCATCCCCCACCTTTTCATCCAGCGTAAGCGCCATTTCCGCGCTGCGCTCCAGCTGCAGGCCCGGCAGAAGTCCCTGGAAGCGCACATGGTCTTCCTCGTTCATCATCACGGAAATCGTGCCTGCTGAGGAAACCATCGCCGCAGAACGGGTAGCAAATTTCAAAAGGTCGTAGCTGATGAAGTGGTGCTCCACCAGGCGGTTGCGGGCGTCGTCCTGCAAATCCTTCATCCGAAGCAGCATGAAGGACGCGCCGTGGCGGCTGGAGAACACGGATTTGGCCGTGCGGTCCACAACCTCCTCGGCATATTCCGCCGTGAGCTTGGGAGAAAAGGGCAGGTCTTCATAATTGCGGGACAGGCGAACCCGGCTGGAGATGACCACATCCTGGTCCGGCGCGCACACATAATCACGCATTCAGATCGCCTCCCTCCGAACCGGCTTCAATGCGCTCCGGCGGGCCGACGTGAATGCTCTTCTCCCGCTGCTCCAGCTGGGCGGTCAGCGCCCGGATGGCGTCGCGGAGCTTTGCGGCCTGCTCATATTCCTCGGCTGCCACGGCCTTCTGCAGCTGCTGCTTCAGCCGGTCAATGTTCATGCGGATGGAAGTGCCGCTGTGCACGCCGCCGGGAATGCGGCCCGCGTGCTGGGTATTGCCGTGAATCCGCTGCAGGAGGGCAGTCATCGGCTCATGGAAGGCATGGTAGCATTCCGCGCAGCCCAGCATGCCGCACTTTTTGAATTCGCCGTAGGTCATGCCGCACTGCTCACAGGTGATGGCGGCGGTTTCGGGGTCAATCTGCTCCTTGCGGGAGCCGGGCTTGCCCTCGATCAAATTGTTCAGGATGCCCGCCAGGTTCTTGATATCGATGCCGGGCAGCTGCTTTTTATATTTTGCCATGCACGCCGGGCAGAGGTTTTTCTCCGAGCGTTCATCATTTTTAATGGTTACAAAGTGAAACACAGCGGGATTCATACCGCATTCTTCACACATCATTTATTGCACACCTCCCTCGGCATTGCGAAAAACCTGGATCAGCATATTTTTAAATACCGCCGCGCGCAGCACATCCTTACCGCTCACCGGCAGGCAGAGGGCGTTCTTGCCCGTTGCGGACCGAATCAGCGCGGCCTCGTTGGAAGTTACCAGCTTATTGTCCTGCAGGTACTGCACGATGGCATTGGTGGTATCCTCATCAATGGAATTGCCCACCCGCTTGATCAGTGCATCCAGCAGGTTCCCCTCCTCCCGGGGATGCATGCGCACGATGCGCACATATCCGCCGCCGCCGCGCCGGGACTCAATCAGGTATCCGTGGTCCACGGAAAAGCGGGTGGCGAGCACATAGTTGATCTGGGAGGGCGCGCAGCCGAAATGCTGGGCAAGTTCATTCCTGCGGAGCTCAATATGCGCTTCCTCGCTCATCAGTTCTTTAATAAAACGCTCAATCGTATCGCTGAGCTGTGCCATGGGTTCACCTTCTCTCGGTGGTCGTTATTGACCATCTTTGACTATCATTATAAATCCTCGACCGCATTTTTGCAAGAGGTAAAAGAAAGAAACGGGCGTATGCGCGCCTGTATTCCGGAAATATTTTACAGGAAAGCCATACCTTGGCAAAAAAGACCGAAAGCCGATCAAAAAGCACCCGCAAATTCATGAGCGCGCATAGGCTCACATGATTGGATTTGCAGGTGCTTTTGAAGAATTGAAGGTCTTTATGCAAATTTAGGAAATTTTCCCTCCATCGTACCCAGGATCTCCAGGAACCTCAGCACCACCATTGCGGATTTGTGGGCCGCCATGGGCATAAATTCCTGGTATTCCATTTCATGCTTGCCGCTGGAGGAATCGGAAATCGCGCGGATCACAGCGCAGTCCACGCCGTTGATGAAGCACACCTGTGCAATCGCGCCGCCCTCCATCTCGCAGGCAGAGGCGTCAAACAGGCGAATGATGCGTTCCTTCACGCCCCGGTCAGAGATGAACTGGTCGCCGGAGGCGATTCTCGCCGGGAGTGCGCGCACGCCCTCGGTCTCCTGTGCAGCGCGGATAATGGCGGAAACCGCCCATTCGGCGCAGCGGAAGTAGGTCTGGTTCACGGTGGAGACGAAGCCCACCGGATCGCCGATGGCGCTGGTATCCACATCGTGCTGCACCAAATCCTTGGCAACGCAGATATCGCCGATTTCAAAGGGCTCGCGCAGCGCGCCCGCCACACCGGAATTGATCATCAATTTCAGCGGCCAGGTCATAATCATGGTCTGGGCGCAAACCGCAGCGTTTACCTTGCCCACGCCGCACTTGCACAGCACCACCCGCTTACCCTTCAATACGCCTTCAATATATTCATAACCGCTGAGCTTGCGGGAGGTCGGGTTTTCTACCTGCGCTTTCAGCTCTTCAAGCTCCTTGTCCAATGCACAAAGAATACCGATCATTCGTATCACCTCATTTTTCTACAAACTGTTTTTATTTTTTATATACCCATATTTTTATGGAGCAAAACCACTGCCTGGGAGGAAATTCCCATCTCCTCACCTTCGAAGCCCATCCGTTCGGTGGTGGTTGCCTTCACATTCACGCAACCTGTTCCCAGTGCGCGGGCGAGATTTTCCCGCATGGCGGGAATAAAGGCTGCCAGCTTCGGCCTCTGGGCAACGATGGTTACATCTGCATTGCCCACGCAGTAGCCCTCCTCCCGAATTAGCCCCATCACATGCTCCAGCAGGCGCATGGAGGATATGCCCTTGTAGGCAGGATCGCTGTCCGGGAAGTGTCTTCCAATATCGCCCAGCGCCAGCGCGCCGAGCAGCGCATCCATCAGCGCGTGCACCGCCACATCCGCATCGGAATGGCCATCGAGCCCCCGGTCGTGGGGAACTTCCACGCCGCAGAGGATCAGCTTCCTGCCCTCCTTCAGCCGGTGGGCATCGTAGCCGGAGCCGATGCGCATCGCAGGCTGAGGAGCCAGCTTCTCGAAATCTCCGGGATTGGTCAGCTTCACATTTTCCTGTGCGTCCGCTGCCGAGGAGAGATGCACATTTCCATAAGCATGCTCAAAGAGCATCGCATCATCCGTCACCTCAAAGCCCTCCCTTTCGGCCATCTCATGCGCAGCCATCAGCATTTTATAATCGAAGGTCTGCGGGGTCTGCACCGCGCGCAGGCAGGATCGGTCCGGTGTGGTCACCTTCCCGCTTTTTGGATCCAGCTGCTTGATGGTATCCACCACCGGGGTGGAAATCACGCCGCTGCCGGACTTGCGCGCATCCGCAATGGTGGCGCGGATCACCGCCTCTGAGACAAAGGGCCGCGCCGCATCATGCACGGAAACAATTCCGCAGTCTGCCGGAACCGCCTTTAAGCCGTTATAGCTGCTCTCCCGCCGGGTCGCGCCGCCGGAAATGATGCTCTTCACCAGCGGGCATTCGCCTTCGGATGCGGTCATTGCGCGGTATGCCTCCATGTCCTGCCCCGCCAGCACCAGCACGATGCCATCGTAGCATTTCGATCCTGCCAGCGCATCCAGGCAGCGGGATAGCACACTCCTTCCCTGCCAGCGGAAGAACACCTTGTTCTCCTCCAGGCCGGAGCGGGAACCCTTTCCTGCCGCCAGCAGCACGCACCATACGCTCATGACTTTGCCCTGTACATGGAGGAAGCATCCTGCTTGGCAGCATGCTCCGCAATGGCGAGGATTTCAAATTCGTGGTACTGCTCGCCGAAGCGTATGCCCAGGATATCCCCCACCTTTACGGAAGTGCCGGGCTTGCCCTCCTTGCCGTTCACGGTGATGTGGCCGGTGGAGCAGGCGTCGTTTGCCACGCTCCTGCGCTTGATGATGCGGGAAATTTTCAGGAATTTATCCAGGCGGATGGAGGTGATTTCCTCACGAACCACCGGTTTTTTTGCTTCCATGGCTTTTCTGCTCATATTTCCTCCGTTATAAGTCAAGAGGACTGCCTTACAGCAGTCCCCTGGTGAACTATCTTTCGCCTAAGGAATCAAAACTGATCCTTGAAGCCCTTGCCGGCCTTGAAAACCGGGGACTTCTTGGCGGGAATTTCGATGGTTTCGCCGGTGGACGGCTTGCGGCCGGTGCGGGCGGCACGCTCTTTGATCTCGAAGGTGCCGAAGCCCATCAGCTGAACCTTTTCGCCTTCCTTCAGAGCCTCGATGATGGTCTCTTCAAATGCGTTCAGGGCAGCTTCTGCCTGCTTCTTATTCAGGGCGGACTTCTCGGCGATCTTTGCGATCATAGCGGCTTTGTTCATTGTGGTGTTCCTCCATTCATTTGATTCCAGCATCATCCATTTCGGAATAAGAGAATATTCGCTGTATGCGGGTTAATTCCTGCCAATCGGATGTATTTTATCACAATTTTACCTGATCCCAATATTCCGCTGATTTTTCCGGCGCTGCGGGCAGGCTCTGCCCCGCCGAGATGCACTTCTCTTCGAGGCCGGCAAAGCGGCTGATGAAGCGATCCGCGGCCTCGTTGAGGGCGATCTCCAGATCCACCTTCTTCGAGCGCGCAAGGGCGCAGAGCATCAAAAGCGCGTTGCCCAGCGCCTGCTCAGGATCGCTGTCCAGCATTTCGAGCTGGGCGTTCGCATCCCGGATGAGCGCCTGAACATCGGCGCAGTTCACGCCTGCGCGAGCAGCCTTTTCAATCAGCTTGCAGCCGCGCATCAATGCCGGTACGCTGTGTGATACTTCCCTCAAAACCTCGGTAAAGGTCTGCTGGCCGCGCTCCTTCATCTTGTTCTTCGTCCAGAGATCGAGCACGGAATCCGCATCCTGCGCGCTGTCCCGGCCAAAGATGTGGGTATGGCGCTGGATCATCTTATCGCAGATGGCGGTAATGGAATCCGTTATGTCAAATTCGCCGTGGTTGCGTGCAATCTCCGCATGCATCACCACCTGCATTAGGATATCGCCCAGCTCATCGTAGAGATGGTCGGTATCACCCTGGTTGATGCAGTCAATGGCCTCGTAGGTCTCCTCCAGCATGAAGGGCCGCAGGGATTCATGGGTCTGCGCCTTGTCCCAGGGGCAGCCCTCCGGGCCCTGCAATATGCGCATCACCTGCACCAGCTCGTCAAAGCTGAACCTCTCCAGCTTCATCAGATCCCGTTCCGCAAAGATGAGCGCGCAGCTGCGGTGGTCATACTGCTTTAAACGGTCCAGATCATAGAGGGGAATGCGGGCCACGGAACCATCGCCATTGAGCACAAAGCAGCGGGTCTCGTCCGGGTAGCATTCCATCAGCCTGAGCTTCACCTCGGAGGCAAGCTCCCGGTTGTTCAGCTCGCGCACCAGCGCGTTGTCCATGGCGGACAGGCGGAAGTTCTCCCAATCGGATGCCTCCAGCATGCGGGTCGCGCCGTCCAGATAGCCCAGCAGCGCGCCCTCCACCGGCGGCCCGGCGATGATACGCAGCTTCTTATCCAGTTCGGAGAGCCGCAGCACCGTGCGGTCCCGCACATCATATACGGCGTAAACCACGTCCCCTGCCCCTGCGTATTCCATCAGCAGCCCTGCGGCGCGGCCGGCGTGCTCGTCAAAATCCTCGCATTCATCATAGAGGAAATCCAGGGCTTCGTAGGCGATCCCCTGCTCCTTTAACCAGGCAGCGCAGCCGATGCGCTCCGTGTGCAGCACAACCCGCGCGCCGCTCTTGAGCGCCTCCGCCGCTTTCAGGGTGAGGTCGCCCGCCTCCAAACCCACGCCGATGACCTGAATCTGACCCATATTCATCACTCCAAATCAAATATGGATCTATTTTAGCACAAAGCCCGCCCTGCCGCAAGGGATGCGCACTTACAGCTTTACCGTAGTCGGGAATTCCTATGCAGATATGAAATGTTCCTCTTCCCAGAAACCACCATTCTGCAACTGCATATTTCGACCACCTTTGCGAACAATAGGAAAGCCTGAAAAATGCAGGCATGAGTTGAGTTTAAGGAGAGATCCATATGAGAGCTACAGGTATTGTTCGCAGAATAGATGAACTGGGTAGGGTTGTTATCCCCAAGGAAATCCGCCGCACACTTCGCATCCGCGAAGGCGATCCCCTTGAAATCTATACGGACCACGACGGCGAAGTGATCCTGAAAAAATATTCCCCCATCGGCGAAATCGCGGCCATCGCAAAGGATTACACCGATTCCCTGTACCGCACCCTGGGCCATGTGGCCCTGATCAGCGACCGGGACGCCGTTGTTTCCGCATCCGGCGCAAACAAGCGGGAATATGTGGAAAAGGCGCTCAGCAGCGAAGCGGACCAGATTCTACAGTCCCGCCAGATGCAGGTGCTGAACCTTTCCTCCGGGGCAAAGATGATCCCCGTGACCAACGATGACCGCGCAGACATCTATTCCGCCCAAATCATCGTGCCCATCCTGGCGGACGGCGAAATTGTGGGCGGGCTCATCCTGCTGAGCAGGGAATCCGGCGTCCAGATGAGCGATATCGACCAGAAGGTGGCCGAAACCACCGCAAACATCGTAGGCCGCCAGATGGAGCAGTAAGCGCCACTTCCCAGCGGCATCAAAGCGCGCCCTCCTGTCCAAGCGCAAAAAACGCTCAGTTCTTCGCTGACCTGAGCGTTTTTTTCATGAAAATTCAGATTCCCGTCTGGACAAAGGCTGGAAAAAACAGCCGCAAAATTTTGCCGTTTTGTCTATTGACCTGGTAGATTATCAGGTGTATAATCTGCCCATGCAAAATGGAAAGGAACGATCGCCATGGCAGCATTCCACATCGGCAAGGCGGCCGACCGAATGCAGCCTTTCAAAGCCCTGATCATTTCCCGGCAATAGAATAGGGCCTTTCCACGGCAGATTACGATCCGAAGGAGTTTTTTGAAGTGAAACGCATTTCTACATTCAAAACAATCATCACTGCCCTGTTTGCCGCGCTGATCTGCGTTGCCACGATGCTTGTTCAGATTCCGATTCCGGCAACCGGCGGCTATGCAAACCTCGGCGATGGAATCATCCTGATCTGTGCTTTCCTGATGCATCCTCTCTACGCAATCATCGCTGCCGGGCTCGGCTCCGCACTGGCGGATATCCTGGCCGGATACATATCCTTCGCTCCCGGCACGCTGGTGATCAAGGCCGGCGTCGCTCTGATTGCAGCGCTGGTATTCAATCGTTTTGGCAAAGACTCTGTCCCGAAGAAAACCTTTGCCACCATGATTGCCGCAGGCATACTGGCGGAAGCATTCATGGTGCTCGGCTATTTCTTCTATGAAGCCGTGCTCATGGGCGTGGGCATCGGCGCCGCCGGCGGCATCATCGGAAATATCGGCCAGGGCGTAGTCGGCGTAATCGTCGCGGTCGTGGTCGCTCCCGTGCTGCGCAGGTCCAGCGAGGTCCGTGAACTGATGGAACGCACGCGCAAATAACCAGAAAGACGGCGCTGTTTGCAAGCGCCGTCTTCATTAATAATCCTCAGCGGATTTCCGTCACGCTGTATCCCAGCTTTTCCACGGCTTCCTTCAGAACTTCATCGGAAACCTCGGTGCTGTAAGATACCACAGCGGTCTTCTTTTTCAGGTTCACCCGGCAGGCCACGCCATCCATGCGGTTCAGGATATTTTCCACCCGTGCCTGGCAATTTTCGCAGTGCATTCCCTCCACGGTGAGGATTTTCTCTCCCAGCTTGGGTTCAGTCAGTTCCTTTTTGCTGCGAATGGTGTTGCTTCCACTGCCGCAGCATCCGCCGCCCTTGAAATGCTTCCTTGCCCGCAGCACAGCCACGGCAATTACAACCACCAGTATCGCGATAATAATTACATTTTCCATACGAGAATTCCGTCCTTTCAGTTAGTTTCCCCTAACACCTCAATTATAATGCTTTTCCCGGGAAAATGCAATATCCATCCGGTTTAGATGCGCTGCTTTTTATTCTTCAATGGTTGAACCCCCACCCGCTTCATGCTATAATAAATGGAATTCACTTGACCGAGGTTTTCCATGCAGAATGAATTTTCCCGCCGCGCCGCGCTGAAAACCATCGTGCTCCTCGCGTGGCCAACGGTGCTTGAACAGATACTCCAAACCGCCGTGCAATATGTGGACACGGCGATGGTCAGCTCCATCGGCTCCCATGCGACCGCAGCCGTCGGCTCCACCACCACCATCAACTGGCTGGTGAACAGCTCCATCTCCGCGCTGAGCATCGGCTTTCTGGCCTATATATCCCGGGAACTGGGCGCGAAGAAGCCGGAGAATGCCCGCCGCGCCGCCGCCCAGGCCACGCTGGTCACCATCATCGTGGGCTTGCTCTTCACCATACTCGCGCTTGCGCTGAGCAGCGTGATTCCCGTATGGATGCGTGCAGACGCCTCCATACTCGAAGATGCATCCCGCTATTTCTTCATCCTCTATGCACCGATGCTCTTCCGCACCGCAAATATCATGTTCGGCACCTGCCTGCGCGCTGCGGGCGACACCAAGCGGCCGCTGCTTGTAAACCTTGCGGTAAACCTGGTAAACATCGTGCTCAACTTCCTCTTTATCTACCCCACCCGCAGCCTGCGTATTTTCGGCATGGAATTCACCATGTTCGGCGCGGGACTCGGCGTTGCGGGCGCCGCCCTCGCCAGCGCCATCTCCTTCGTGATCGGCGGCGTCGGCATGGCGGCGTCGGTATTCCGGCATCCGCTGATTTCGCCCCGGGGCATCTCCATGCGCCCGGATGGTGAAATCCTCAAGCCCTGCCTGAAGGTAGCCCTCCCCTGCGCCCTCCAGCGCTTCGGAACCTCCTTCGGCTATGTGGCCTTCGCATCCATGATCAACGGTCTCGGCGCCATTGC
Organism: Clostridia bacterium; assembly: GCA_017481065.1. The sequence continues at coordinate 44,267 of JAFUPT010000101.1, forward strand.
CACAGCCACGCATTCCATTGCGAACACCGCGGAATCCGCCTTCTACATCCCCGGCTACGGCATGCAGACCGCTGCGGCCACCCTCGCCGGAAACTGCTACGGCGCGCGGGACAATGCCCGCATGAAGCGCCTCTGCCGCATGATGATCGCGCTGGAAATCGCCCTGATGGCCCTTTCCGGAGCCGCGCTCTTCGCCGGTGCGGAGGTACTGATGAAGGCCTTCACCGATGAAATCGAGGTCATCTCCCTCGGCAGTCGGGTGCTGCGCATGGTGGCGGTCACCGAGCCTGTATATGGCCTCGCCATCATCCTCGAAGGCATCTTCCAGGGCGTGGGTGACACCAAGAGCGCCTTCTTCTTCAACCTCGCCGGCATGTGGGGCGTGCGCATCCTCGGCACCTTCATCTGCCTGAAATTCTTCGGCATGGGCCTCGTCGCCGCATGGGCATGCATGATCGCCCACAACATCCTCCTCGGCTCCCTGCTGCTCATCCGCTTCCTGCGGGGCGGCTGGAACCCGCTGAACCGGGAAATTAAGGTGTAAATATGGAATTCTTCCAGGAAATCGAAAAAGCGCTCACTAGGCGCTACGGCAAAACCATCTGGCGGCCCTTCATGGCGGCCAACAAGGAATACCAGCTCGTGTGCGATGGCGACCAGATCGCCGTGTGCATCTCCGGCGGCAAGGACAGCATGCTGCTGGCCAAATGCATGCAGGAATTGAAAAAGCGCAGTCCCCTTCATTTCGGGCTCCGCTTCCTCTGCATGGACCCCGGCTACACCCCGGAGAACCGCCGCCGTATCGAGGAAAACTGCGCCCTGCTGGGCATTCCCGTGGAATTCTTCGAAACGGATATCTTCGCCGCCATCGACCAGATGGACTGCAGCCCCTGCTATATGTGCGCCAAGATGCGCCGGGGCTACCTCTACCGCCGCGCCCAGCAGCTCGGCTGCAACAAAATCGCCCTCGGCCATCACTACGACGACGCCGTGGAAACCATCCTCATCAGCCTCATCTACGGCGGCCAGATCCAGGGCATGCTGCCCAAGCTCAGGAGCGACAATGTGCCCGGCATGCAGCTCATCCGGCCGCTCTACAAGGTACGGGAAGCGCAGATCATCGCCTGGCGGGATGAGAATCATCTGCAATTCCTCAATTGCGCATGCAAGGTCACCCAGCGGGGCGAAATCCGCGCCGACGGCAGCTCCGATTCCAAGCGCGCAGAAATGAAAAACCTCGTGCGTCACCTCACCACCCTCAACCCGGACGCCGCCAAGAATATCTTCCGCAGCACCCATAATGTAAGCCTCGACAGCATGATACGCTGGAAGCACCATGGCGCAGAGCATAGCTTCTTGGAAGATTACGAATAGAAAGAGCACCCGATCGGGTGCTCTTTTTCAATAATGATAATCCCTCCGCATGCGAATGAAGAAATATGCGGTTACGGCAAGCGACATCAGCTCCGCCGCGACAACGGACATCCACACGCCGTCCAGTTGGAAAACCATGGGCAGCAGAAGCACCGCCGCCACCTGGAATACCAGCGTGCGCAGGAAGGAAATTGCTGCGGAAACCAGACCGTTGTTCAGCGCCGTAAAGAAGGACGAGCCGAAGATGTTGAAGCCCATCACCAGGAAGGACAGGGAATAGATCATGAACGCCCGCCGGGTCATATCCAGGAGTCCGGCGTCATATCCCACAAAAATCTTTGAAAGCGGCAGGGCGAGCAGCTCAGCAGCCACCGTGAGCGCAATTGCAAACATCGCCACCAGCTTCAGGCTCTTTTGATACATATTCCGCAGTTCGCCATGGTTGCGCGCGCCGAAATGATATCCTATGATGGGCGCTGAACCGATGGAATAGCCGATAAAGATGGAAATGAAGATAAAATTCACATACATGATCACGCCGTAAGCCGCCACGCCATCCTCCCCGGCAAAGCGCATCAGCTGAAAATTGTAGAGCATGTTCACCAGCGACATGGAAATGTTGGTCATCATCTCCGAGGAGCCATTGGTACAGGTCTTGAGAAGCGCCCCACCATCAAAACCGCAGCGGCCCAGGCGCAGGAGGCTTTGATTGGGCGTGGCGAAATAAATGAGCGGCACCAGACCGCCCACCACCTGGCTCAGGAAAGTGGCCGCAGCTGCGCCCGCCAGTCCCCAGCGGAACACCGCAACAAACAGCGCATCCAGCACAATATTCGTGCAGCCCGCCGCCACTGTGACAGCAAGGCCCAGCCGGGGCTTTTCGGCGGTAACCAGAAAACTCTGGAAGGTATTCTGCAGCATGAAGAAGGTGAGCGCCGGCATGATGATACCGCCGTACTCCATGCAATATTCAAGCATCTCCCCCTCCGCGCCCAGCAGCCGCGCCACGGGCCGCAGGAAGATAAGGCCGAGAACAGTAAAGAAAATACCTGCCGCAATGGTGATGTAAATCAGCATGGAAAAGAGGCGGTTTGCCCGCTTCCGGTCTCCCTCTCCGAGGGTCATGGCCACGAGAGCGCTGCCACCGGTGCCGATCATGAAGCCGATGGCGCTGAAGATCATCAAAAAGGGCATAATCAGGTTCAGCGCTGCAAAGGGAGTCTTGCCCACATAATTGGATACGAAAATACCATCCACCACGCCGTAAATCGAGGTAAAAATCATCATGATGATCGAAGGCATGGTGAATCGGATCAGCTTTTTATAGGTAAAGTGGTCGGAAAGCTGGATTTTCATGGATTCCTCCTGCATTAAAGGGATTTATACTTGCGTTCCATATCCGCACGATAGCGCTCCATCAGTTCCAGATGCATCCGCCTGTCCGCATCAGGCCATCCATCCAAAACTTCTTCCTCCGCGCGAATGATGGGCTCCACATGTTCCCGCACATATTTTTCACCGGTTTCGGTGAGACGCACATAGCAGTTCCTGCCCCTGCCGCGTTCCAGGAGAACGATATTCTGCCGCTCCAACTTGCGGATGGCGGAATTCACCGTCTGCTTGCTCAGCCCGTTGCAGCGCGCAATTTCGCTCAGGCAGCACCTCTCCCCGGATGTACACACCGTGTAGAGAATGGCCAACACACTATCCGACATGCCCATCTTTGCCGCGAAATCATGGTAAATCCCCATGGTGCCATTCATGATCTGTATCAGTTTATTCAGGCTTTGATTCATTTTCAATTATCTCCCGCAAAACGCAAGTCCGAAATCATACTCATGTAGTATAGTACGATTTCGGACTTGCGTCAATGATATATTCGGTTAAACGGTTCACTGCTGCACCAGATGCGGCGGCGGGTCCTCGTGGTCGCCCTCATCCATATCGTTTACCTGCTGGAGCGCCTTGAAGATTTCCTGCATCTTATAATCCGTTTCGGTGATCACATCTGCGCACTCCCGCAGTTGGTCCACAATCTGCTGGGAAACTTCCTCGGTATTCTTGTAGCGGATGCCATGCTCAAGGGTTGCCCAGAAGTCCATTGCGACGGTGCGGATTTGTATCTCCACCGGGGCATAGAGCTTGCCCTGGGACATATATACCGGCACATCCACCACGATGTGCAGGCTGCGGTAGCCATTGGGCTTGGGATTCTTGATGTAATTCTTCTCGAGGATCAGGGAAATATCATCCTGCGCCAGCAAAAGATCGGCGATGCGGTAGATATCATCCACATATCGGCAAACCACGCGCACACCAGCGATATCGTGCAGGTGCTTCTTTGCGCTGATGATGGAAACCGGCGCGCCCGTGCTGCGCAGCTTTTTGATGATGCTCGACAGGGATTTCACCCGCGTTTCGATGTGATGGATGGGATTGTGCCGGTTCCGGTAGGAAAATTCGCTGTCGAGGGTCTGGAGCCGCGCATCGATTTCCCGGATCGCCGCCGCATACACGCCGCGAATCTGGTTGTAATCCTTTCGCATGGCTTCCAGGGAATTTTCAAAAGGATCCAATTCCGCGAAGCGCTTATCGTTTACCATTTCCATGTTCGGCAGTCTCCTTAATCGATGGGCTTTCATCGCTGAGCACATCCCACGGCGTCAGCATGCATAGAAGCGGCTCCTCCGGCGCGCCCGTTTTGGTAACGAATACCGCGCTGAGCCGGCTGTTTTTTCGGGTAAATTTTTCAAAGGCATTGCGAACGCTCACAATCGAAGCATCCTCCGGCACAAACATGTACCTGTCTCCCGCCAGGCGGTCGAGGCGTATCTTCTCTCCCAACGCGGCGATCTTCGTCTCGCTGTTCACGCTGTCCGGGCCATTTTCCGCCATGTAGTCAAACAGGCTCTTCACGCTGAACACGGCCACAATGCCGCCCCGCTCCTCCACAGGAACGTGGGAATAGCCGTTTTTCTGCATGTTCCGCATCACATGAATCACCCGGTCGTTCATATGCGCGCTGAAGATATCCTTCGCAGGCGTGCCGAATTCGCAGGCAAGCCTGGGCCTGCGCACATAGGAAATGATTTCCTCCAGGCGGTCCACCGTCTCTTGAGACGGCTCCACCACAGGCGCACCGCTTGTCCCTGCGTTGTGGCTCAGGATGTTGCGAATTTCACGCATCAAATCCAAATCCACCCGCACGGGCTCGGAATCCGCATCGCGGATATATTCGATCACCACGCTGGAGGAGGAAACCTTCTTCCCCTCATACCGCTTTTCCAGCAGGTTTTCCAGCACACGGTATTTTTGCAGGAACAATTCCGATCTCACTTTTATCAACGGGCCTCCTTGGCCTGCGGGGAAAGATCCATAAACCAGGTGTATTCGCCCTTCCATCCCAGCTTCACAGTTCCCAGGGAACCGTTTCTCTGCTTGGCGATGATCAGCTCAGCGATGTTCTTCTCCGCTGTATCAGGATTGTAATAATCCTCGCGATGCACGAACATAACCACGTCCGCGTCCTGCTCAATCGCGCCGGATTCACGGATATCTGAGAGCATCGGCCGGTGGTTGGAGCGGCCTGCGGGCGCGCGGGAGAGCTGCTGCAGCGCGATTACCGGCACACCCAGCTCAATAGCAAGGGCCTTGAGCGCGCGGGAAATCTGCGCAACTTCCTCCTGGCGGCTGCCGAAGCTGCCGGAAGCGCTCATCAGGGAGAGGTAGTCGATCATGATGATATCGAGGCCATGCTCCAGCTGCAATCTTCTCGCCTTGGAGCGTACCTGGGACACCGTGATGCCCGGCGTGGCGTCCACGAAGATGGAGGCCGGGCCGATGGAGATCATCGCGTCGCAGAGCTTGCCCCATTCGTCGTCTTCAATCTGGCCGCGTCGCACGCGCTGCATATCCACGCGGGCCTCGGTGCACAGCATGCGCATCGCCAGCTGCTCGGCAGGCATCTCCAGGGAGAATACCGCCGCCTTCTTGCCGGTGCGGATGGCCGCGTTTTCGATGAAGTTCATGCCGATACTGGTTTTGCCCATGGCCGGGCGGCCCGCGACGAGGATCATCTCGCCGGGATGGAAGCCGGTCAGTAGCTCGTCCAGCTCCGTATAGCCGGATTCCACGCCGTCTACCTTGCCGTGGTTCTTCACCAGCAATTCGATCTTTTCAAAGGTTTTGAGCAGCACCGGCTGAATGGGCTGCAGCTCCTCGCCGCCCTTGCGCATGGTGATATCGTAAATCTGCTTTTCCGCTTCCTCCAGTATCTCCTGGGTCTCGCGGTCGCCCGCGTAGCAGGCCTGCAAAATGTGCTCGGAAGCGGCGATCAGCTTGCGCAGCGTGGATTTTTCATCCACGATCTGGATGTATGCCCGGGCATTCACCGCAGAAGGCACGCTCCTGCTCAGTTCGATCAGGTAAGCTGCGCCGCCCACGCTGTCCAGCTTGCCCCGGCGGGTGAGCTCATCGTCAAGGGTGACGAGGTCGATGGGCCGCGCCGCAGTGGCGATGGTCTGCATCGCGGCGTAAATTTCCCGGTTGGCAGGATCATAAAAATCGCCGGGCTGCAGCGTTTCAATGGCAAGCAAAGCGGCCTCGCGCGAGCGAAGCATTGCACCCAATACGCTGCGTTCCGACTCCGGGTGGCAGGGCACATTCTGGCTTCCTGCCTGCGGGGCGCCTGCGGCGATATATCCTTCCATTTCCATTTTCCTCCGCTGTATGTAGCTTATAATTTCTTACTTGGCAGCGATCTTCACATTCACGATCAGCCGGGTGGAAATGCCCGCCATCAGCTTCAAATTGAAGAAATGCTGGCCGGCGTTCTTGATGGGCTCTTCAACTTCGATCTTGCGCTTGTCCACATCAATCTTCAGCTGTTCCTTCATGGCGGAGGCGATCTGGTCGTTGGTCACGGAACCATAAATCTTGCCGTTTTCGCCGCCGCGCACGCTCAGCTGCACAACCTTGCCCTTCAAATCGCGGGCCATCTTTTCAGCCTCAGCGCGCTTCACCTCTTCGCGGTGCTTGTCCGCGCTCTTGGCAGTGGCCACAGAATTCAGCGCCTCGGCAGTGGCCTCGCGGGCCAGCTTGCGGGGCAGCAGGAAATTGCGCGCATAACCATCCGAAATTTCAAGAACCTGATCCTTTTTGCCGGTACCCTTAATGTCCTGAAGCAGAATAACCTTCATTGCTTTATCCTCCCAAATATCTTATTCGTCCCAATCGTCGGAACCGTCGTTGTCCTTATTTTTCCTCTCCTCGGCATACTGCCGCATGGCGCCCCTGCTGCCCATCAGTGCGGATGCGCAGCCGTAAATCGCCAGATAGAGGGATGCGCCGAAAGCGGCGATGGCTGCCATCACCATCAAAACCGCGATCTTTGCGCCGTGGCGCTGCAGCGCGCCATCCATCCTGCGGGATACGGAAGCAAGCGCCTGAATGCAGAAAACCCAGGAAACCAGCGTCAGCACCGTGTAAAACACGGCCCTTCCAAGCTGCGTCAGCTGCATCAATACCAGGCTCGCCAACAGCATCACCAGCAGGCCCACGCTCGTGGAAGACGGCAGATACCAACTGCTCGGCGGCACATAACTGCCCGGCTTTGCAGCGCCCGCCTTTGCACGCGCGCGGTTGAGCAGGGTGATGCAGGAGAGCGCCGTAATGAGCGTTCCAGAAAACAGCTGCCCCGGAAGGGTAACCGCCAGGCTGGAAGAAATCTGGGCAAACAGGCTGTCCATCATGGAAAGGAATTCCGCAGATGTGGCAGGCATGCCCGGATAGGACGCCAGATAGACCTCCATCTGCTCCACAGGCAGCGCATGCATCATCTGCTGCAGGCCGCCGAGGGCGCTGCCGACCAGATCGCCGCCGTAATTCCAATACAGCGCCAGCACGGAAAGCACCATGCCAAGGCCAAAGCTCATAAGCGCATGCCGCAGCTGTTCAAAGAACGGCCGGTCCGTGCCCTGCAGCAGCACAAACATCGGCTGGATCGCCATCAAAAATACCACCCACATAAATACCGGGCCAACCATATAACCGAAGGCCAGCATCTGCAAAACCGCCGATACGATGGCAGCCGCCTTGCCCGCCCATGCATAAACCGCCACAAGGCCGATGGAAGGCAGCATCACCAGGGGCAGGGATGCAAAGAGCTGCGTCAACGTCAAAAACGGACACACAATCGCCAGACCCGCGCCGAGCAGGCAGCCCGCCGCCAGCCTCTTTCCATTCACCTGCAAGCGTTTCTGATCCAAACCGAGACCTCCAGCACAATATAATCCAAGATTATTATAGCATTTTCCAAACTGGCTTTCAATATGAAAAAGCGGCGGAAACATCGAAAAACGAAGTTTCCGCCGAAGTCATTTTGCTGAATTTTCCTTTGATGCTGAATCTTGCCCGGCAGGAAAGCCCGCAAGAATCACAGCAGCGCATCCAGCAAATCAATCGCCTCGAAATTTCCCTGCTCTACGGCGAGCTCCATCAGCTTTTCCACGATTTCGCCATCGCCGCGCTTCACATAGCCGCACACCTTCTCCCAAGCGCCCTTCTGCGCCAGTTCCGCGAGCACATGCTCCCGGAATGCCGGGCTGCACTTGTCCAGCAGCGCATCCAGCGCGCCGAAGTTTTCCCCGGCATAGGCTTCCGCCGCAAGCGCGTCGCACTGGCTCTCAATCAGGTGCCGGTCGGCGAAGCGGCCCAGCAGTTTGTTCTCCCCCTCCGCCATCGCCGCGCGGGCGATATCATAGCCGCAATCCACCAGCTCCATCGGCTCGGAGTAATCCAGCAGCCAGTCCCAGTTCTTTTTGGCAGCCGCAGCCATGGCGATCTTCTCCTGCACATCTCCATCATACTGCCAAACATTTTCGCCCAGCCATTCCCAGTCCTGCCCGGCAATGGCCTGGTCGATGGTTTCCATATTCGCGTATTCGCTCATGTGAGCGCGGATGAAATCATGCTTGCCCAGCTCCCGGGCGGCTTCCGCGATCTTCGCCATCATCTCGGTATCTTCGCGAACCTCGCCGATGTGCAGGCCGATCCAATCCCACTTTTCATCTGCCAGCGCCCGGTCAAACGCCTTCCTGCGGATGCCCTTCACCCGCTCGGATCGGGATACCGCAGTAGGAGTATCATCTTCGGCGCTAAATGCCTTCGAAACCTCGTTCACCACGCATTCGCCGATTTTCACAGCCTTGCGGAATGCCTTGTCTACGCCCTTGCCGATATCATCAAAGGTCTTTTCCATGCCCTTGCCGATATCGCCGAAGGTCCTTTCCACGCCGCGGCCAAAGTCGTCAAATGCCTTGCCGATGTCGTTCATGGTCTTGTTGAAGGCGTCCTCCGGGGTCTTTACCGTGGTTTCGCCGCTGGCAATCCTCCGGGCGAGAGCGTCCACAGCATCCCGGCTCATGAAGGGCGCCAGCTTGCGCAGCGCATCCCAGTCCAGTTCCGGCGCATGCTTCTCCAGCAGCGCCTCCAGGCATTCCGGACGCACAAAGGGCGCGATCTTCACCAGCTGTCCAGCGCTGAGCCTCTCCTGCATACCCATCACGATTTCCTCTACGGCCTCCTTTGACATAAAGGGCGCCATCTGTACCAACTGCTGCAAATTCATATCCCGAACCTCCTTTGCTGCCAGCGGGCTTTCTTTAATTTCCTTCTCTTCTTCCGGAGCCTCAATCTGCTCCGTGATCAGCTGTTCAATTGCAATGCCAAAAAATCTGGTCAGCTCCAGCATGGTGGCGATGTCCGGCAAGGCCTGGCCGCTCTCCCATTTGGAAACCGCCTGGTGGGACACCCCCAGCATGGAGGCCAGCTGCTGCTGCGTAAGCCCGCGGCTGAGCCGCAGCTCCGCAATCAATCTGCCTGTGCGAATATTATCAATCATTTTCGTTTACCTCCCTGCGATCTATCAAAAGCGGAATCCTTTCCGCAGCTTCAATTTAGCACATTCTATCTTTATTTGCAAGCAACCATTGGTTGAATATTGTAAATTCCCAGATAAATGTTAGCACTCAATCAATTCGAGTGCTAATTTTCTCTTGACTTTTGGCTCCTGAGTGCTAAAATAAACTCAAAATACATCCCAAGGAGTGAAAAAACATGTACGGCAAGGGAACTGTTTCCATCAATGCAGAAAATATTATGCCCGTTATCAAGCAGTGGCTCTACTCCGACAAGGATATCTTTGTCCGCGAGCTGGTGTCCAACGCCTGTGATGCCATTTCCAAACTCAAGCGCCTTGCATCCAGCGGCCAGGCAAATGTTGAAAATCCGGATTACCGCGTGGATGTGATCACCGATCCCGCCGCCGGCACTATCCGGATTATCGACAACGGCCTCGGCATGACCGGCGACGAAGTTGTAAAGTACATCGCCCAGGTAGCCTTCTCCGGCGCGACGGATTTCATCCAGAAGTACGCCGGCGAAAAAAACGAGGGCGATACCGGCATCATTGGCCACTTCGGCCTGGGCTTTTACAGTTGCTTCATGGTCTCCGATAAGGTTGAGATTGAAACCAAGAGCTACCTCGAAAGCGAGCCCGCCGTTCGCTGGGTAAGCGCCGATGGCATGGAATATGATCTCACTGAGTGCGAAATGGCTGAGCGCGGCACCTGCATCACCCTGCACATCGCCGAGGAAGACAAGGATTTCCTGAACCTCTGGACCCTGAGAAGCACCCTGGAAAAGCACTGCGCATTCATGCCCGTCCCCGTCTTCGTTTCCGAGATCAAGACGGAAAAGGCCGATGATTCCGGGGAAGAATCTCCCAAGCAGTCCGATCCCCAGCAGATCAATGAAACCAATCCCCTGTGGATGAAGCGTCCCAACGAGTGCAGCGATGCGGAATACCTGGAATTCTACCACAAGGTGTTCCACGATATGGATGATCCGCTGTTCTGGATTCATCTGAACGCCGAATATCCCTTCAACCTGAAGGGCATCCTCTACTTCCCCAAGCTCAAGAACGAATTCACCGCCAACGAAGGCGTGATCAAGCTCTACAACAACCAGGTATTCGTGGCAGACAATATCAAGGAAGTCATCCCCGAATTCCTGATGCTGCTCAAGGGCGCGATCGATTGCCCGGACCTGCCGCTGAACGTGTCCCGCTCCTTCCTGCAGAACGATGGCTATGTGAAGAAGATGTCCGCCTACATCACCCGCAAGGTGGCCGACCGCCTCGTAAGTGAATTCAACACCAAGCGCGAAGATTACCAGCGCTACTGGGACGACATCCATCCCTTCGTGAAGTACGGCTGCATCAAGGACAGCAAGTTCTATGAGCGCGTGAAGAACGCCATTATCTATAAGACCACCGATGGCGGCTACATGACCCTCTCTGAATACACCGAGAAGAACTGCGAAGGCGAGGAGCGCGTGGTTTACTACGCCTCCGATGCGAAGCGCCAGGCCCAGATGATCCAGATGTACCGCGACCAGGAAAAGGACGTCGTGCTGCTGGATACCCTGATCGATACCAATTTCATTTCCTTCCTGGAGTACGATGCAGGCGAGCAGAAGCTCTCCTTCAAGCGCATCGACTCTGCTTCCGAAGGTCTCACCGAGGATGGCGAGGTAAACGAAGAAACCCGCAAGGCCCTCGAGGAGCGCTTCCGCACCGCCATCGATGACAAGGAGCTCTCCCTCGAACTGAAACCCTTCAAATCCGAGGACGCCATCGCCATGATCACCGTGGATGAGCAGAACCGCCGCTTTACCGAGATGAGCAAGCGCTGGGGCGGCAAGGAGCTGCAGCTGCCGGAGAAGCGCACGCTGGTGCTCAACAGCAAGCATCCCCTCGTCAAATGGCTGGAAACCAGCGAGGACAATGAGCTCAGCCGCGATATTTGCGCCCAGGTTGCCGATCTTGCGGAAATGGCTCGCCAGCCCCTGGTTGCCGAACGCATGGTGGATTTCCTCAAGCGCAGCAACCAGCTGCTCACGAAGGTAATCGGGCAGTAACGTTTGATCAGGGAACGCTGTCCCCTGAAATCCCTGCTGGGGCGCGCCCCAGACCCTCCCAAGAGGATGATCCCCTTTGGAAACCTCAGAAAAGAAAACCTGTCCAGCTTGGACAGGTTTTCTTGAGTATTCGCTTAGAACGGAATCGCCATCCCCCACTTCCCCAACACAAAAAGGAACCCCATTCGGGGTTCCTTTTCTTTATACCTTACAAAGTATTTCAGCAATCACGCCGGATTAGCCTGCATACTCTGCCCAGTGGTCGGTCCACTTCTCGAGCAGGGCAGTCTTCTCGCCGCCGAGCCATTCCCAATCGATTTCGACCAGGCCGAGCTCTTCGTCAGCAGGATAGTTACCGTACTTGATGGTGGTGTTGGTGCCGCGGGCGCAGTTCTCTTCGGAACGTGCCAGCTGGTAGTCTGCGGAGCCGCAGAAGTCCATGAAGGCTGCTGCTGCTTCGGGGTTCGGGCAATCCTTCACCATGCCGGCACCGGAAGCGCAAGCGGTGTTGCCCTCTGCGGGGTAAACCAGGCGGATGTTGTCTGCGCCGTTCTTGGTGATCTGCATCTCAACGATGTTCTCATAGGTCAGGCCTACAACGTACTCGCCGCTGATAACGCTCTTGAATACGGTGGAGGAGGAGGTGGTGATAACGCCGTCGGAGTTCTCGATCAGCTTATCCATGTACTCCCATGCCTTCTCATCGCCGAACTCATCGCCCATCAGAGCCAGGATGGTGTGGAACTGACGGTATGCGGAGGAAGAAGCGTTGGGGTCAGCCTGGATGATCTTGCCCTTCAGAGCGGGATCAAGCAGGTCTTCGTAGGAATCGATTTCCAGGCCCAGCTCAGCTTCCAGCTCCTCATTGACAACCAGAGCCATGTACTGGATGTCGAAGAAGGTGTAGTAGCCATAGGGGTCGAGCTTGCTCAGCTCATCGGAAATGGTGGGGGTGTACTGCTGCAGCACATCGTGGTAGGTGGTGCCGTCAGACTCGAACAGGCCGCCCATGATAACGTCTGCCTGGGGGTTGTTCACTTCGCCGCGGGCGCGGGCAATCAGCTTGCCGACGGAGTCGGAAATCCATTCGATGGTGCAATCCGGATAGTATTCATACCAGATGGCTTCTACGGTCTGCTGCTGTGCATCGTCCAGGGTGGAATAGACGACTACGCGATCGCCGATGGAGGACGGGTCTTCACGAACCCAGGACGGCTTTGCGCCTTCCGCAAATGCCGCGCAGCTCAGCACGAGCAGAGCTACCAGAACGAGGCTGAGAATTTTCTTCATGTTGTTTTCTCCTTTTCCTTAATTATAAAGCCTTCAGGCTTTATGCACTTTTTGGGGAACCTTCCGCCTTACACGCTCATCTTCTCAGATCCGCGCGTGCAAATGAGGTAGAGCACGAGGCAGACAACCGTAAGAAGCGTCGTAATCGTCGCGAAGGCAGACGCCGTGCCGTAGGAACCCAAGGTAATGGCGTTGTAGGTGCTCAGCGTCAAGGTGATGGTGGAATTGTTGTACAGGAAGATGCCGCTGGACATCTCCGTTATGATGGATACAAAGCTCAGGATCGCGCCGGAGACAATGCCGCTGGTCATCTGCGGAACCGTGACCTTGATAAAGGTCTTCAACTTGGAAGCGCCGAGGCTGATGGCCGCTTCCTCTGTACTGATTGGTATCTGCATCATTGTCGCCGTCGCCGATCGGCTTGTGTATGGCATTCGCCGTATCGCCAGCGCGATTACCATGATGGCCATGGTGCCGGTCATGGAGAAATACTTGTTGTTGAACGCAATGATCAGCGCAATGCCGATAACTGCGCCCGGCATGATGTAGGGCAGCATGGAGATGGTATCCACGGTGTGGCTCAGTCCGCTGGGACGGCGCACAACCAGGTAAGCGATCAGTACCGCGATCACCACGATCACAGCCAGCGCCACGATGGAGATCACCAGCGTGTTCTTCACCGATCTGCCAAGCAACTTGCGGATGGCGTTCTGGTAGTTGGACAGGGAATAGGTCGCCTGCGCAACCTGACCCTTGTAATCGCGGAAGGAATCCACGATGATGTAAAACTGCGGCAGCAGCGCCACGCCGATCAGCAGGTAGCAATAGATATGCATCAGCGCACCGCGGAAGCCCTTGGGCTTCTTCTTCTGGATCGGATGCAGGGAATTGATGGTGAACTTGAAGCGGGAGGTGGCAAACTTCTGCAGCAGGAACACCGCAGCGGTCAGGATAATGGCCAGCACGCTGACGGCGGATGCGAAGTTGTAGTCCGCGCCGACTTCACTCAGGAACGAGTCGTAGATCAATACCGGGAAGGTCTTGTAGCCCTCGCCGATGAGCGCCGGGGTACCGAAGTCCGCGAAGGCGCGCATGAATACGATCAGCGCGGCCGCCAGGATCGTGGGCATCGTCAGTCCCAGAATCACCTTAAAGAAGCGCTTCACGCCGCCGCAGCCCAGGTTTGCCGAAGCCTCCAGCAGGCTGTTGTCGATATCGGCGAACGCGCCGTTCATGTAAATCACAACCAAGGGGAATAGTTTCAGCGACTGCACCAGCAGTATGCCGCCGAAGCCATAAATCGAGCCGATCTCTATGCCGATGCTCTCCAGCGCCTGGGTGATCACGCCGGAGCGGCCCAGCAGCATAATCCAGGAGTAAGCGCCGATGAAGGGCGCGGACATGGTGCATAGCAGTGCCAGCACGAACAGTATCTTCCTTCCCTTCAGCTGGTAGAAGGAGAAGAAATAGGAGAAGGGCACGCCCAGCAGCAGCGAAATGACCATAACCGCCGCCGAGACCTTGAAGCTGTTAAAGATCGTGGAGTAATAATACTTCTTCGAGAAGAACTTAATGAACGCCTTAAGCGTCACGCCGGTCTTTTCCGTATAGAACGCTTCCCAGAGGAGCCTGATGCAGGGATAAATGAAGAATACTACAAACAGAAGCAGCAGCACCAGGCCCAGGACGGTCCATATGTCCCGCCTGCGCTTTGTTTTCATTTATGCACGCACCTCCAATTCATTGTGGACGCCGCGCATCAGGCTGCGCTCGCTCTCCACGTCGAAGGCGTTCGCCTTTTCGGCATTCAGCGTGAGCCGCACCTTGGTGCCGGGCTCCAGGATGGAATCGATGCGGGATTCCTGGATGATTTCCGCCTGGTCGCCGGTCTCCATCTCCACAAAGTAGTGGGTATTGAGGCCGAGGAACACACTGTCCTTGATCACAGCGCCAATGCCTTCGCCGGCCAGGTCGGTGTGCACCAGCAGCTCTTCCGGTCGTGCGGAGAGAATGATCTTCTTATCCCCCGCGCAGCCGGGAGCGATGTCCGGCATCACTACGGAATAACCGTTGGCAAACTTCACGCAGTACTTGTCGCCGTCCTTCTTAAGCTCCGCATGCAGCAGGTTGCTCTTGCCGATAAAGGTGGCAACGAACAGGTCCGCCGGGCGCTGGTAGATGTCCTTCGGCTTGCCGCAGTGGCGGATCACGCCGTCGCTCATTACCGCGATGCGGTCGGAAATGGCCATGGCCTCCTCCTGGTCATGGGTTACATATACGGTGGTGATGCCCACATCCCTCTGGATGCCCTTGATCACCGTGCGCATCTCCACGCGCAGCTTGGCGTCCAGGTTGGAAAGCGGTTCATCCATCAAAAGCACGTCCGGGCGGATAACCAGCGCGCGGGCCAGGGCGACGCGCTGCTGCTGGCCGCCGGAGAGGCGGTCGGGCATGCGGTCTGCATATTCATCCACATGCACCAGCTTCATGAATTTCTCCGCCTCGGGACGGATATTTTCCCTCGGGATGCTGCGGTTCTTCAGGCCGAATTCCACATTTTTGCGCACCGTCATGTTCGGGAAGATGGCATAATTCTGGAATACCATGCCGATGTTGCGCTTGCCGGGGTCCATATCGTTGATGCGCTTCTCGTTAAAGAAAAAGTCGCCGCCTTCAATCGTATTGAAGCCCGCAATCATGCGCAGCAGCGTAGTCTTGCCGCAGCCGGAGGGACCCAGCAGGGTAAAGAATTCGCCGTTATGAATTTCCACCGACAAATCGGGTATGATGGTCTTGGTTCCGTACCGTTTTACGGCATTTTTAATTTGAATTCCTACGCTCATTTGCAACCTCCAATCGACTGTACGATCATGAGCCGCCCATTGCGGCAGCTCTGTTATTCATCTTCGAATATTTTTAATACAATCTGAACGAATTCGAATCTTTGTTCTTTATCCATTATATCAGAATAATCAAAAATTGCAATACTGTAAATTGCAAAAAGTTAATTCTAAGGTCATAAAAAAGGACGCCGGATCATCCAGCGCCCGTATATCATTCATTTTTTATTCATTTCTGCAGTCCAGTCACCACATCGCCCATCACAACCACCACATAAGGCTGGCCCTTTCCGGCCTTGGTTTCAATGGCCACATCCTCGGTATTGAACGTAGTCATCGTGCCATTCTTCTGGGTAATGCAGAAATCATAGGGATCGGTCACCATCAAGGCGCCCGCAATGCAGTTTCCGTTCATGCCGCTCTTTAAGAGGTTCATGCACTTCACACCCTTGCCGCCGCGGGCCTGCCTGTCGAAGTCCACCAGCAGGCAGCGCTTCATGTAGCCGAGGTCGGAAATCATAATGATTTCGCCCTCGCTGTTGTGCACGCAGGCGAAGCACAGCTTATCCCCTGCAGCCAGGCTCATGCCCTTCACGCCGGCAGCGGTCCTGCCGATCACAGAAACCTCCTCCACAGCAAAGTGGATCGCCATGGCTCCCGCAGTGATCAGCAGCACGCCGCTGTTTCCAGCGGGGTTGATGGCGCTCAGCAGCCTGTCGCCATCCTTCAAGCCGATCGCGGCGTAGCGGCCCTTGCGCACGTTCAGGTTTTCTAGGGTGGTACGCTTGATCAGGCCGCCGGTGGTGACGAGCAGCACTTCTCCGCTCCAATCCCCGGCTTCCACCACGCCCACCAGCTTCTCTTCCTTTTCAAGCCCGGCAAGCAGGCCTCCCGGGGGCAGGCCGCGCTCCTTGACGCGGGCCTCGGGAATCTGCTCCACGATGATGGGATAGCAATTGCCCAGGTCGGTAAAGAACAGCAGCTTTTCATCCGTCTTGCAGGAAAACACCTGTGCGGGCGCGTCCGCGAACATCTTGTCCGCCACGGCCTTTTCATAGAGTTTGGGCTGCATGCGCTTGATGAAGCCGTTTCGGGTGACCAGAACGCGGGCCTCCTCGGCCACGGGCTTTTCCTCCTCGATCACGATGGCTTCGAAGCTGGGAACGATCTGGGTGCGGCGGGGATTGGCAAACTTCTCCCGAACCTCCCCCATCTCCTTCTTGATTACCGCCATCAGCTTCTTCTCGCTGCCGAGTATGGCCTTGAAGTTGGCGATCTTCTTGCACAGCTCCTCGTATTCCTTCTTGAGGGAGAGAACCTCGAGGTTGGTCAGGCGCTGCAGGCGCATATCGAGAATGGCCTGGGCCTGGATATCAGTGAGGGCGAAGCGCTCCACCAGCTTTACCTTTGCTTCCTTCGGAGTCTTGCTGGAGCGGATCAGGCGAATCACTTCGTCGAGGTTATCCACGGCGATGATCAGGCCTTCGAGGATGTGGGCCCGGGCTTCTGCCTGGGCAAGCTCATACTTCGTCCTGCGGGTCACCACGTTCTTCTGGTGGCCGATGTAGTATTCCAGCATGCGGCGTATGCCCATCTGCACGGGCTTGCCATCCGCGATGGCCACCATGTTCACGCCGAAGGTCACCTGCATATCGGAATACTTGTAAAGCGCATTCAGCAGCTTCTCGGGATCTGCGTCCTTCTTCACCTCCACCACGGCGCGCATGCCGGTGCGGTCGGATTCATCGCGGATATCGTAAATGCCGGAGAAAATGGCCTTCTTCTCCTCGCTCAGGCGCAGGATTTTTTCAAGAAGGGCCGCCTTGTTCACCTGGTAGGGCATTTCATCCATCACGATCAGGCTTCTGCCTGCGTTGCCCGGCTCAATGCGCACCTTGGCGCGCACCTGCAGCTTGCCGCGGCCGGTTTCGTACGCCTGGATCAGCTCGCCGTCCCCCGCCAGGATGCCGCCGGTGGGAAAATCCGGGGCCGGGATATGGCGCATCAGCTCCGCAGTGGTGAGCTTGGGATTATCGATCAACGCCACACAGCCGTCGATCACCTCGCCCAGATTGTGGGGCGGGATGTTCGTCGCAAGGCCGACAGCGATGCCGCTGGCGCCGTTTACCAGGATGTTGGGATAGCGGCTGGGCAGCAGGTCGGGCTCCTTCTGGGTATCATCGAAGTTCAGATGGAAATCCACGGTGTCCTTGTCGATATCCTGCAGCATCACCATGGAAAGCTCGGTCATGCGTGCCTCGGTGTATCGCATTGCAGCGGGACTGTCGCCATCGATGGAGCCGAAGTTGCCATGGCCATCCACCAGCATTTCGCGCATGGCGAAGGGCTGGGCCATTCGGGTCAGGGCGTCGTACACGGAGGAATCGCCGTGGGGATGATATTTACCCAGGCAGTCGCCCACGATGCGGGCGCACTTTCTGTGGGGCTTGTCATGGGTGTTGCCCAGTTCATGCATGGTGAAGAGGATGCGGCGCTGAACGGGCTTCAGGCCATCCTCCACGCGCGGCAGGGCGCGCTCGAGGATTACATGCTCAGAATAGGGAATCATGGAATCGTGCATCACATCTTCCATGGTCTTCTGGATGATCTCCTCCATGCGGATGGGCTTGTTGGGTTCTTTCTTTCGGGAAGCCATTTTCGCCCCTCCTTAATTCTCTTCGCCCGTAACAGGCTTGAAGTTATCTACCTTATTGAAATCGGCGTATTCGCTGATGTACGCCTTGCGGGGCTCCACCTTGTCGCCCATCAGGATGGTCACGCGGCGGTCCACCTCGTTGAAATCCTCAATGGTCACCTGCACCAGCTTGCGCCCCTCGGGATTCATGGTGGTCTCCCACAGCTGTTCGGGGTTCATCTCGCCGAGGCCCTTGTACCTCTGGAGCGTATAATGTTTGCCCACCTTTTTCAGCGTCTGCTCCAGGGCCTTGTCGTCGTAGCAGTACATCACTTCCCCGCCCTTTGCCACGCGGTAGAGGGGCGGCATGCCGATGTATACATGGCCCTCGGTAATCAGCTCCTTCATATAGCGGAAGAAGAAGGTGAGCAGGATTGCGCGGATGTGCGCGCCGTCCTGGTCCGCATCCGAGAGGATGATCACCTTGTCGTACTTCAAATGGGAAATATCGAAATCCTCGCCGATACCGGTGCCCAGCGCGGTGATCACGCTGCGGAATTCCTCATTCAGCAGCACCTGGTCGAGGCGCTTCTTTTCCACGTTCAGAGGCTTGCCGCGCAGGGGCAGAATTGCCTGGAAGCGGCGGTCGCGGCCCTGCTTGGCGCTGCCGCCTGCGGAATCGCCCTCTACGATGAAGAGCTCATTCTGCTTGGCATTCCTGCCGGTGCAGCTGGAGAGCTTGCCCACCAGCGGAGCTGCGTCCAGCTGGTTCTTCTGGCGCGCCATCTCCTTGGCCTTGCGCATGGCTTCGCGGACTTTCGCGGCCTTCACGGCCTTTTCAATGATCTTGCCCGCGAACTCCTGGTTCTTCAAATCGTCCAGATAGATGGAAAGCTGCTCGTAAACCACGCTTTCAAACACCGGGCGCACCTCGGTATTGCCCAGCTTGCCCTTGGTCTGGCCCTCGAACTGGGGATTCTTCACGCCTGCGTACACGATGGCGGTAATGCCCTCACGGAAGTCGTCGCCGGAGAGGTTGTTGTCCTTCTCCTTCAGTATGCCGCTCCTGCGGGCAAAATCGTTGAAGGCGCGGGTCAGGGCCATCTTGAAGCCGGTCTCATGGCTGCCGCCCTCGGCTGTGGGCACGTTGTTTACATAGGAGCAGATATTCTCATTGTAGGAATCGGTGTACTGGATGGCCACGCGCACGAGGGTGGAATCCTGCACCTTTTCAAACACGATGGGTTCGGTAATGGTATTCTTATCGGTATTCAGGTAGCCGAGGAAATCCGCAAGGCCGCCCTCGAAGCAATATTCGAAGGTACGGGCGGAGGCATCCTTGATGCGCTCATCGGTAAACACGAAGCGCACGCCCTTGTTGAGGTATGCAAGCTCGCGCACCCTGCGGCGCACGGTATCGGAAGAAAAATCCACGGTTTCAAACACCCGAGGATCGGGCTTGAAGTTCACCTGCGTGCCGCGCTTGCGGGTATTTCCCAGCTTGGCGAGCGGCGCGACCGGGCGGCCGGAGATGATCTTGCCCGTCTTTTTATCCTCCACAGATTCAAACTTCTGCTGATAATGGCTGTAATCGCGGTATACATCCACGACCACCCACTCGGAAAGCGCGTTCACCACCGAAGCGCCAACGCCGTGCAGTCCGCCGGAATAGGCGTAGTTCTTATCGGAGAACTTGCCGCCGGCGTGCAGCTGGGTGTATACAACTTCCACTGCGGAAACGCCCAGCTGGGGATGGATGTCCACCGGAATGCCGCGGCCGTTGTCGGTCACTTCGCAGGAACCATCCTTCTTCAGGGTCACGCTGATCTCCGAAGCAAAGCCGTTCGAAGCCTCGTCGATGGCATTGTCCACGATTTCCCAGATCAAATGGTGAAGTCCCCGGGAGCCGGTGGAACCAATGTACATGCCGGGACGCATGCGCACCGCATCCAAGCCCTCGAGAACGGTAATATCGGTTGCAGAATAGGTTTTCGCCATTTTTGCCTCCAAATGCAGTCATTATTTCCATTATACAAGTAAAACGTTAAATCCATTTGTTTCTGGAAAATTGTGCATTCTCTATAATTTTCCGCAAGAAAGTACAGATTTGCATAAAGCGCGAATATATGCTATACTATTAATCAGGTAAGTAGGGATTTTATATTTCCCTGCATCCCATCAAGCAATTACGGAGAATTCCCATGAACAGCGACAGCAATACCACCATCTCCGAACTAAAACAGTTCGTCCATGAGCTCTGCCTGCGCAAGGGCTGGGGCGTGGAAGGCGTGCAGGATCCGCAGCACATCGCCATGGCGATGACCGTGGAGATGAGCGAACTTCTTGAACACTTCCAGTGGCTGAACCGGCCGGATGTGGAAAAGCTCATGCGCGGCGAGGATCCCGAGCGCTGCGCCATGATCGCGGAAGAATTTGCAGATGTAATGATGTACGGCCTGCAGCTCACCCGCACCCTTGGAATCGATATCACGCAGCAGGTGCTCCGCAAGATTGATATTGTGGACCACAGGCCGCCCAAAAAATACAACCCCAATCGTTAACCCGCAGGAGGTTATGCATGAACAGCGATATAATCCTCGTTCTGGATTTTGGCGGTAATCAGGCCTATTACACCGCGCGCAGGCTGCGCGGCGAGCAGTATTACTGCGAAATTCTCCCCGGCAATACCGGTTTGGAGGAAATCCTCGCCCGCGCGCCGAAGGGCCTGCTCCTCGCCGGCGGCGACAGCGCTTCCCTCCGGGCAGAGCCCCTCCCCTTTGATCCCGATTCCCTCGGCGTTCCGGTGCTGGCCTTCGGTGGCGCGGCGCGGATGCTGGCGGAGAAAATCGGCGCGGAGCACCAGGGCATGCTGCTCAAGTCCGATAAGGACAGCGTGCAGTTTCTCCCCTGTGATCTCTTCGCTGACCTCGGCGAAAACGACCGCTTCTTTGACCGCATTGATGGCTTCATCCTCCCGGAAGGCTACCAGCCCATCGCTGCCACGCCCTCCGGCCTGATGCCCGGCTTCGCCAACCTGGAAAAGCATATCTACGGCCTGCAGTTCTATGTGGAGTCCAACGACCCGGATGGCCTCTCCATCCTGGAGCGCTTCGCCAGCTCCATCTGTGGCTGCCAGCGCAGCTGGACGGTGGAAAACTATGCCCCCGCGCTGATCGAAAAAATCCGCGCGGAAGTAGGCGAATCCAAGGTCATCCTTCCCGTGTCCGGCGGCGTGGATTCTACGGTCACGGCCGCGCTGATGCAGCGCGCCATCGGCTCCCGCCTCAGCTGCCTGCTGGTGGATACGGGCCTTCTGCGCAAGGGCGATGCGGAGCTTGTGCGCAAGAATTTTGCCGAGCTCAAGATCAACCTCGTGGATGTAAATGCCCAGGAGCGCTTTTTGAAATCCCTGCGCGGCGTGCATGCCCCGAAGGAGAAGCGCGCCATCCTGCACAATGAATTTGCCGCCGTGTTTGCCGAGCAGTACATCAAGGCCGGCGATGTGGAATGCATGGCGGAGGGCACCATCTATCCCGATGTGCTCCACTGCAAGCCCGCCCTGGTGACCAACATGATCGACGGCTGCCGCATGGTGGAGCCGCTGCGCCTGCTCTTCAAGGAGGATGTGCGCGCGCTGGGCCGCTACCTTGGCGTGCCGGAGGAATTGGTGCGCCAGCCCTCCTTCGAAAGCTGCGGCCTGTCGGTGCGCTGCCTGGGCGAAGTCACGCCGGAGCGCCTCGCCATGCTGCGGGACGCCGACGCCATCTTCCGCCAGGAGGTGGAAAAGGCCGGGCTCAATCGCAAGATTGCCCAGTATTTCGCCATCCTCACCGATATGAAAACCCCCGGCGTTCATGGCGAAGGCTATGTATGCGCCCTGCGCGCGCTGGGAAGCTCCAACGCAGGCAAAGCGCCCGCCTTCAAGCTGCCCTACGACCTGATGGAGGCCGTGGTGCAGCGCATCACCAATGAAATTCCCGGCATCACCCATGTTGTATACGATATCACCGGACGGCCCACCGC
Organism: Clostridia bacterium; assembly: GCA_017481065.1. Next base: position 66,407 of record JAFUPT010000101.1, read on the forward strand.
CGCCGTGGAATGGGAATAAGCGACCACCAAAGAGGATAAATAAAGCCATGATTCTCAGACATGCCCGCGAGCCGATCGATGATCTGCCCGTTGAAAACACCTTTGAAGCCGTGGACGAGCGCAGCGGTTCCCTGCTCGGCTCCTGCGCGATCTATGTAAGCCGCAGCCCGGAGCTCTTCCCCGCGCGTCCCATCCGCATCTATATGGATATCCAGGGCACTCCCGCCCCGGACGCCCTCCTTGGCGCAGCCGTGGCCCGCGCCAAGGAGCTGGGCCTGCAGTCCGGCGAGCCCTGCCGCATCTTCACCCAGGCAGAGCCCGATGATATCGCCCGGAAGGATGCGCTGGAGCTCTTCGGCTTCATGGATAACGATGGCCTTGTGCGCATGCAGCTGGAATTGCCCGGCGATGCCCCCGGCCAGCTGCCGTTCAGCTCGGTCATCGTCAAGGATGACCTGGACGACCCCATCGAGCAGGGCTATTTCCTCGAGCGCGTGAACCAGCTTTACAACGAGAGCTACGATGATGAATGGCTGGCAGAATTCCGCGGCCACGATGGCTTCACCCGCATCCTCATCGTCTCCCCCGCAGGCATGCTGGGCGAGGCCGCCATCTGGCAGGAAGAAGGTTGCGGCGTAATCGGCTGGCTCCACACCGCCAAGAAGTGGCGCAGGAAGGGCGTCTGCCGCCGCATTGTGGAAATCGCCTGTCAGGAATTCGAAAACCGCGGCCTGCGCTGTGCCACCGCCGAAATCCAGGCCCGCATTCCGAACCTCCTGCACATCATTGAGCACCTCGGCTTCCGCCAGGCAGAGCTCATCCTCCGCTACCCCGGCTTCGATATGAATTGAATCCAGAAGGCTCCCTGAGTACGCTTCAGTTCTCAGGGAGCCTTTTTTTCAATACACTTTCCCGAATCCACTTTCGGGAGGGATAGCATGCAGGGAAATCTGTTTTACGGCAGCGGCGTCGCGCTGGTTACGCCCTTTCGGGGCCAGCGCGTGGATTACGATTGCCTGGAAAGCCTGATCGACTGGCAGATTGATTCCGAAACCGATGCGATCATCATCCTCGGCACTACCGGCGAGCCGTGCACCATATCGCCCTCGGAGCGCAGCGCCATCATCGAATGCGCGGTGGCGAGGTGCGCGGGCAGGCTGCCGGTGTATGTGGGAACCGGCTCCAACTGCACAAAAACCGCCGTCAACCAATCTGTGGAGGCCATGCGCCTTGGCGCCGACGGCCTTCTGGTGGTCACGCCCTACTACAACAAAACCAGCGCCGCCGGCCTCAAGGAGCATTACCTCACCATCGCCGACAGCGTGAATATCCCCATCATCGCCTACAACGTTCCCTCCCGCACCGGGCTGAACATGCCCCCGGAGGTGATGCTGGAGCTGGCGAAGCATCCCCTGCTCTGCGGCTTTAAGGAGGCGGGCAGCAGCATCGCCCATTCCATGCGCCTCTTTGAGCTGGTTGGCGACGGCGTGGCCATCTATTCCGGCAACGATGATCAGGTTCTGCCCATGATGGCCCTCGGCGCAAGGGGCGTGATTTCCGTGGCGGCAAACATAGTTCCCCGGCAGATGCACGCCATGGCGCTGGGCTGGCTCCGGGGTGAAATCAGCGCAAGCCGCTCGATGCAGTTCAGCCTGCTGCCTCTGATCCGCGCGCTCTTTGCCGAGGTAAACCCCATCCCGGTGAAAGCGGCGCTGGCCATGATGGGCAAGATCGAGGATACCCTGCGCCCGCCCCTATTGTCCCTCGATAAAGCAAAGGCCGCCGAGCTGAAAAAGCAGCTGCAGCGGCTTAGGTTAATCGATCCCGAATAAGCAGGAGCCTCCCCATAAAAACCGTGCCCGCCGGCATAAGCGGCGGGCACGGGGCATTTCAATCAAGGATTAGTACACAATAATCTTCGTATTCATCGGGCAATTGGTGTACAGCCACTTCGCGTCTTCAACGCTCAGGCGCACGCAGCCATGGGAGGCCTTCCTGCCGAGGTTGTTCACGCTGGACTGGGTCACCGGGCCGTTGGGATCGTTGTACAGCACCGAGTGGAACATGATATCGCCCTCAATATAGTAGGCGTACTGCGCCCAGCACTTGTACTTCTTGAAGTAGTGCCATCTCGCGCCGGGACCAGTGGTGGCCTGGTAAGTTCCCTTCGGGGTGGGAGTAACATCCTTGCCGGTGGAGCACTTCATGGTGCGCTCCAGCACGGTGTATTCGTTGTTGTCATCAAGGCCGTAGGCGTAAACCCGCTGGTCCGCAATGGAAACCTTCAGCACATAGGGCTTAAGCGCCTTCTGTGCCTCTCCGGAGAAGAGCACTTCCATGGTCGCCTGGTCTGCAACGCCGGTCTGCTCCAGCTTGTGCCGCTTCTGGAAGGCGGTGATGGCTTCCTTGGTCTTTGCGCCGTAATTGCCATCATAGCTGCCGAACAGGTATTCCAGTCCGCCCAGCCTGCGCTGCAGGCGGATTACATCGCGGCCCTTATCGCCGCTGTCCAGGGTATCGGGAACCGCCGGGAAATCGTTGGAGTAGAGCGCATCCAGCAGCATGGGATCGGCCACCCCGTTCACCACGGTGCTGATCTCATCGCTCAGATCCGCCTGCGCATCGGCTGCAATGCCCTGCTCAGCGCGAATTGCCTCCTCCTCCAGCTCCCGCACATACTTCTGCAGGGTCTCCACGGCGCTCTGGGTGCCCATGCCGTAGGTGCCGTCCGCGCTGATGTTGGCAAAGCCCAGCTCACGCAGTCGGGTCTGCAGCGCCTTTACCTCGTCGCCGCTGGATTCCATGGTCAGCAGAGGATGATCCGGCGCCACGGCGTCCCCGGAGAAAATCTTATTCAAGGTTCCGGCGTCGGCAATACCGGTCTTTTCAAGTCCATTGTAATGCTGGAAGATGCGCACCGCATAAGCAGTATCGCCGCCATAATTGCCGTCAGCCGCAGTGGCCGTGCAGCCCAGGTTCAGAAGCCGGGTCTGCAGGCGCTTTACATCGCTTCCGCTGTCGCCGCTGTTCAGACTGCGGCGCACGGCGATGAATTCATCGGAGTATAGGTATGCCTGCAGCAGTGCATCCGCCACGCCGTCCACCTGGGTCACAGGCTCCAGGATGCGCACATCCGTGGCCACCGCCATGGGCTCCTCGGTGGGAACCGGGGTGGGTTCGGGGGTAGGTTCTGCGGTCTGCTTGGGAATCAGGGTCAGCTCATGCCCGCTCTGCATCACCGGCTGCACGTTCAGCGTCTCCACCGGCTCAATGGTGGGAAGCTCGGTGGGCGCGATGGTTGCGGTTATCGCCGGGCGGCTGTCGATCAGATCCTGCTCCAGTTCCCGGATATATTCCTCCAGCTCCTTGACCGCGCTCTCGGTATTCGCGCCGAAGTAGCCGTCCGCGCCGCCGGAGAGGAAGCCCAGCTCGATCAGCTTCTGCTGCAAAGCCTTGGTGGCCTCGCCATTCTTGTTCAGTTTCAGTTCCGGGTAAAACGGAGTGGATACGCGAATCATCGCCACGGAAACATTATCCAGCGCCCACACCGGCTTCTCCGCGCCGCTCATATCCGCCCGGGCGGACCTGCGCGCGCTGCTGATGGCCCTGTCGATTGCCTTGGCAAGGGCCTCGGAATCGCTACCTGCGCTGCGCGCAGCCTCGGTCACGATGTCGCCCAGCCACTGCTTCACGCTGCTCCAATCGGCAATATCCTCGCCCGCTGCCTCGAATACAAATTCACAGCCGTAGGAAACGCCATTCACAGCCAATTCGCAGGCGATCTCATGCGTGTTAACTTCCACGCCCTCTTCATAGGTATTTTCGTAGCGGATCTCGGTGGTCTTGGGTACGTCCGCCGGGTCCATCAGCTTCAGCAAGTCTGCCTGCCACGCAGCCTCTGCCGCCTGCTCCGCCTCCGTAAAGAACATCACGGAAGTCAGCAGCGCCAGCGCCAGTACCGCGGCCAGCAGGATGCGGATTTTCTTCATTCAAATACCTCCGAAGCATTTTCTTGCATCGCATTTCGTTGCATTGTTATAGACGCAATTATACCTTGCCAGGTTGCAATTTTGTGTTGTAACATTGCGGTATTTTTCTGGCAAAATTTGGAAATTGCGCCATTATATGGAAATATGGTATAATCCCTTCATCAAATACATGGAGGTATCCGCATGCGCACCCGCGAAGAAGCCATTGCCGCCTGCCTTTCCTTCCCCGACGCCTTCGAAGACTACCCCTTCTCCGATCTCAATTACACCGCCATGCGCCACAAAACCAATCAAAAAACCTTCGCATTCATCCTCGAACGCGAAGGAAAAATCTGGATCAACCTGAAAGTCGATCCCCAGTGGCGCAATTTCTGGATCGACGCCTACGAAGCCGTCGTCCCCGGCTACCATATGAACAAAACCCACTGGATCAGCGTAATCCTCGACGGCAGCATGACGGACGGGCAGATCATACCACTCATTGAGGAGAGCTACAACATTACCCAGAGCAAGAAGAGGAGCAAAAACAAATGAAAAAATTTCTTTTCCTGATTTTGGCTGTCCTTTTGGTCCTCAGCCTCGCAGCCTGCAAGCCCATTTCCACAGGAGATGCGGGCAGCGAAGCCGTGCAGCTTCTGGCAGACAACAGCGCCGCCGCCCGCGCATACGCCGATCCCCTCTTTTCCAGATATATGGCCGGGCAGGGAATTTCTGATTACACCATCGAAAAAACTGCCTACGGCTTTTTCACCTCCGATACCCCGGATTCGGTTTATGTGGTCGCCTACCTCTACTCCGTAGGCGGCAGTGCGGATATATACGGCTACAAGATCAGCGTGGATGAAAATCAAATCTGCGTCGTGCTGGATGAAGGCGCGGATGTAGGCCGTCTCTTACTCGGCGAGTAAAGGCATGCAAACAGGGCGGAACCCCCGGTTCCGCCCTGTAATAATTTTAATTTGTTAGGTTTTCGCTGGGCTGCGCCTCCTGCGCGGCATGCATAAAGCCCGCTGCCGGGAAGCCGGTGTCCGCCTCGGCGGCCTCCAGCGTGAAGGCCGATACCTCGTAGGCGTTGCGCACCATGTATTCGCCGTTTTCCAATAGTTTCTGGTATTCCCGGGATTGCAGCCTGCCCGTCAGCCGCACCCGGTCGCCCACCTTGAAGCGGGATGCATACTGGGCGTTCCTGCCCCATGCGATGCAGGGGATATAATCGCTCTTGCCGAATGCCCGGTTCACTGCCAGCATCATATCGCAGATTTCCCTGCCGAAGGGCGTGGAGCGGTAAATCGGCGGTTTGCAGAGCACGCCGGTGAGGGTCACACGGTTCATGGTATCATTTTCCTGGGTTTCCACCATGCTCTGGGCAAAGAGTGTCACCATCAGTCGCCCATTTCCATCCACCACCTTGTTGTAGGAGCGCACCTGTCCGGTCATCAGGATCATGTTTCCCTGGCTTAAATCCGTCACTGCCAGCAATTTTCCGGGAATGGTCACCGGCAGCCTGTCCACTGCGCCGGAGAGCCGCTTTACCAGCAGCGTACCCGCATAAAAGGGTTCATTCATCACTTCGTGGCTCAGTTCCAGACCTTCTTCCAGCCGCCCCGCGGCAACGATTCGATTGTTGGGGTTTTCCATCGTATCACCTCTGGTTGATTTCAGAATGTGTTATTCCCTATATCTTATGCACCCCAGAGACAGAATATTCCTAAATTTTTATCTCGCCTCCACAAACCATTTTCCCTCGTCCTCAAATAGATAGGTTTCCCTGCCCAGTATCCGCACCGTGTAGCGCATGCCCTGGCCGCCTGCCTTGGTGGAGGCCGCCCGGCGCACATCCAGCAACCGGTCTACCTCGAAGCGCCGTCCATCCTCCCATTCCACCCGCATCGGGCAGATGCCGCCATCGATATCGAAGGCCGCAACCACCTTCACATAAACCCGTCTTGCCATATTTTTCCCTCCGTTCATTTCCTCCAACCGATGGGATGGATCACATGATCCTCCCGTGGATTGATTGCATTCAATCCCTCGTCCGCCAGCAGACTCGCCCGGCTGATGGCATAGTGCCCGAACCTGCGGCGTATGTCCCCCACCGCCTGTTCCAGATCATATCTGCGCTCGCTGCCATCCGAAAACATGCTCAGCTGCTGCTGGGCGTCCCCGCTCTCCAGCCCGGAAACGCTCACGCCCAGGCTGCGTATCGGCCGCTCCCAGCGGTACCTGCCGGAAAAGAGCTGCTGGGCAACCGCGGCAATCTCGTTGGAGAGCGCCGTGCTCCGCTTCAACTTCTTCTGGGAAGTGAAGCTGTTCAGATCGCAGTCCCGCACATAGAGCGTCACCACATCCCCCCGCAAGTCCTGCGAGCGCAGCCGCTCGGCCACGCTCTCGGCAAGCAGCAGCAGAACCAGGTGCACATCGTGGTCGTTCACCAAATCCCGGGGCGTAGTGGTGCTGTTTCCCACCGATTTCACCATCGCCGCTTCCCCCATGGCCAGCACGGGAGACGTATCCTTCCCCTGGGCAAAGTTCCATATCATCTCTCCATTTTTGCCGAGGGCAAATCGCAGCGCCGCCCGGTCGCAGTTGGCGAGATCGCCGATGGTGCGTATGTTGCGGCTGTACAGCTTCCGCTTCGTCGCCGGCCCCACAAACAGCAATTCCTCCACCGGTAGCGGCCACACCTTGTCCCGGAAGTTCTCCGGGGAAATCACGGTGGTCGCATCCGGCTTCTTCATGTCGCTTCCCAGCTTGGCAAATATCTTGTTGAAGGATACGCCTACGGACAGCGTGAGCCCCAGCTCCTCCTTCGCCCGCCGCAGCAGTTAATCGGCAATCTGCTCGCCTCTCTTGTTGTGGCCGGTCACATCCAGCCATGCCTCATCCAGCCCAAAGGGCTCGATAAAATCGGTGTACTCGGCATAAATCTGGCGCATCATCCGGGCAAAGTGCATGTATCTCTTGAAATTTGGCGGCAGCACCCTGAGATCCGGGCATTTCTGCTTCGCCTGCCATATGGCCTCGCCGGTCTTCACCCCCAGCTTCTTCGCCCTTTCATTCTTCGCCAGCACGATGCCGTGCCGCGCCTCCGGATCGCCGCATACCGCCAGCGGGCATTCCCGCAGCTCCGGCTCGTACACGCATTCCACGCTGGCATAAAAATTGTTCAGGTCGCTGTGCAGTATGCAGCGCATCATCTCTCACTTCCTATATCGAACACATGTTCTATATCTGTATTATAGCACATATGTTCGATTTTCGCAATCGAACATGGGATTAAATCACCCTGGGAATTTCTGCCGGAAAATCATCTTGTGGCAGCCTGCATTTCATGCTATAATGATCGGTAGAATGCAATCAACCGGAGGTAAACAGATGAAGCCGAGAAAAATCGCAATCACTGCCGAGCGGCACGAAGGCCATGGCTCCAAGGGCCGCTTCATGCTCTGCGATACCATCAATGGGCTGGATTCCCTGCTGGAGACCCACGGGGAGCAGGTCAAGCTCATTTACCTCGATCCTCCGTTCCAGACCGGCGAAAAATTCGTGATGCGCGTGCGCGTGGGCGAGGAAGAATGGAAATCCGGCAAGGGCAGCCTCATCCTCGAAACCTTCAACGATTCCATGACCCGCGCTTCCTTCCTCGAAATGATGCGCAGCGTGCTCACCCGCTGCTACAAACTGCTCCGCCCGGACGGCATGCTCTTCCTCCACATCGATTACCGCACCCATCCCTACCTGCGGCTGATGCTGGATGAAATCTTCGGCGAGGAAAACTTCTTAAATGAAATTATCTGGGTCTACCAGTCCGGCGGCCGCACGCTGAAGCATTTCAGCAGGAAGCACGATGTCATCCTGTTCTACCGCAAATCCGCCCAATATGATTTCAACGTAGAGGAAGTTATGGCCCCGCCCACCGAGCCCCGCAGCAACCATATGCGCCGCCATGTGGACCCGGATGGCCGCGTCTACCGCTCCATCCGCACCGGCGGCAGGGTTTATACCTATTATGATGACGATCCGGTTGCCCCCACCGATGTGTGGAACGACCTCTCACACCTGCAGCAGAAGGATCCGGAGCGCACGGGCTATGATACCCAGAAGCCCCTCTCCCTACTGGAGCGCATCGTGAAGTGCGGCTCCCGGGCAGGCGAACTGGTGCTGGATCCCTTTGCCGGCAGCTCCACCACCCTGGAAGCCGCCCGGCGCAACGGCCGCAATTTCATCGGTATCGACCGCTGTCCCATGACGCTGAACATCGCCCGCAAGCGGCTCTTCGGCGCGGAATATGCGCTGGAATACCCCGCCTTCGAGGGTGAGCCCGTGTGCGAGGCCAGCGCCATCCCCGGCGTGGGCTTCTACCACGTCACCCTGGAGCGCTTCGATCTCGAGCCCGGGCTCTGCAAGCGCGGCTTCTCCGGCCTCGAGGGCGTGGACAACTGGTCCGTGGGCTACATCCGCAGCGGCGAATACACCGCCATGGCGGACGCCGTGCGCACCAAGCGCAATCCCGCGCTGAAGGAAACGCTGGACGCCCCGGTTTACTCCGGCCAGCTGGCCATCTGCGTGAGCGACGTAACCGGCCGCTGCTTCTGCTACGAAATCGACCCCGAATGATCAACTGTATTTAACATAGAAGCGCTATAATAAATTGATTCTGGCTTAATAATCCGGGATTAGAATAAACACAAGAAAACAGGAGGCGCCCCTATGCTGCTCAACATCGGCGATCTGGTGAAGATGCGCAAGCCGCACCCCTGCGGAAATGATCTCTGGGTCATCACCTATGTGGGCGCAGATATCAAGATGCGCTGCGAAAAGTGCAGCCGCACCGTGATGCTGGACCGCCCCACCTTCGAAAAGCGGGTCAAGAAGCTGGTCACCCCGGCTCCCGAAACCGAGGCATGAGGAAAAATGCCTTCTGGATCGCTGCCGCCGCGCTGGCGCTCGCGATCCTGCTGCTGCGCTTTGCCCTGTTCCACACGGCGCGCATCGAGGGCAGTTCCATGGAAAGCACCCTCTCCAGCGGCGATATCGTGCTGGTAAGCCGGCTATATGCCGCGCCGGAGCGCTTTGATATCGTGGAATGCCGCTTCCCCGGCAGGAGCGATACCTACATAAAGCGCGTAATCGGCCTTCCGGGAGAGGAAATTTTCCTCTCCGGCTACAGCCTCACCATCAACGGCGAGACCATGCTCGAAACCTACCTCTCCAGCCCAGCAGAGGATTACAGCATCATCCTCGGGGAAGATGAATACCTGGTCCTCGGCGATAACCGCGCCGAGAGCTATGATTCCCGGGAGGAGGATATGGGCCTGCTCCGCCGGGAGGATTTCATCGGAAAGGTGCAGCTCGTGCTCTGGCCCTTCCGCAACGTAGAATAAAAATGATTTCATAATAGAAACGAGGTACCTTGCAATGGAGGAAAACAAGAACCTGAACGGCGAAAACCTGTCCGTGGACGAGGCCGTGGAAACCGTGCTGCAGGAATCCGGTGAACAGCAGCCCGATACTCCCAAGAAGAAAAGCTGGAAGCAGGAAGTTCGCGAATGGGTTATTTCCATCGCAGTCGCCCTGCTGGTGGTGTTCGTCGTGCGCACCTTCCTGTTCCAGATCATCCGCGTGGACGGCGATTCCATGAGCACTACCCTGCTGGATGGCGAGCGCCTGTTCGTCACCGTGGCGGATGTGAAGCTCAATGGCGTTGAGCGCGGCGATATCGTAATCTGCCATTATCCCAACCGCGGCAAGACCAATTTCGTCAAGCGCGTGGTTGCCATGCCCGGCGACCAGGTGTACCGCGAGTTCGGCGTCACCCACGTCGTATATGAAACCACCGATGAAAACGGCGAAACCATCACCGTGGATGAAATGATGGATGAGCGCTGGGCCCTCTATTTCATCGGCGGCTCCACCGATGATTACGCGCCCTATACCCTCGGCGAGGATGAATATTTCGTCGTGGGCGATAACCGCTACAACAGCCATGATTCCCGCGACTGGAATGATTCCAGCTCCAGCAACGATGTCGGCCCCATCACCGGCGATATGATCGTCGGCAAGGTACATTCCGTCATCTGGCCGCTGAGCGAAATCCGCATCCCGGAATGATGAGGTGGTCCCCATGAAGAAAAACCAGCGGCGCCTCGTGCGCCTGATCGCCATCATTTTGGCTGTGCTGCTGGCGGGCAGCGCCGTGGTATCGGCAATCTTCAGCTTTGCCTATGCCGAGGAAACTCCCGCCCGCAACAGCTGCACCCTCACAATGGAATATCTTGAAAATGAACAAGCGCTGCGTGTATCGCAGCGTCTTGTCTATATAAACGAAAGCAGCATCCCCCTCGACCGCGTGGTTTTCTATGCGCCGGCAAATATCTTCCGCCGTGAAGCCACGGCGGCCTATGCAGCAGATGACCTCGAATCCGGCTTCGCCTACGGCTACCTTCCCGGCGGAATCGACCTGGTGGATGTAATGGTAAACGGCGCTGCGGCGGATTACGGCTTCCAGGGGGAAGGCGAGCTTTACCTGCGGGTCGCCTGCGATCTCGCCCCCGGCGAAAGCTGCGAATTCACCTTCAATTATTACCTGCTGCTCACCGCCAACAATGCCTTCCTCGGCGTGGGCGAATATGACTGGCGGCTCAGCAATTTTTATTTCGCCCCCGCCTATGTAAACGAGGCCTACGGCGAATTCATGCTCTCCTCCCCCGTCTCCTTCACCCGCTGGATTCACACGCCCGCGGCGGACTTCCATGCAAGCATCGCCCTGCCGGATGGCTGTGCACTCGCTGCCACCGGTACAGAATCCAGTGAAATCATTGATGGTGCAAGACTCTGGAGCATCACCGCTGAAAACGTGCGGGACTTTGCTCTCAGCTTCGGCGAAGGCTACAAAGAAAGCAGCGAAGGCAAAATCCGCTGCCTCATCCGGCAGCGCGGCGCGGCGGATGATGTGCTGGAATATGCCGAAGAAGCCATCGCTGCCTGCGAAAGCTGGTTCGGCGAATTCCCCATGGATGGCATGGATTTCATCCAAACCGGCGATTCCAACGCCTTCCGCAGCCACAGCGGCTGTGCCTGGCTCTCCGAAGCCCTCATCAAGGAAGGCGGCGATGAACTGCGCCGCGCGGTGTATTATTGCGTTGCCCAGCAGTATTTTGGCTTCGCCGCCTATACCCAGCCCTCCTCCGATGCCTGGCTCTCGGATTCCATCTGCGAATATCTCTCCTACCTGATTCTCGAGGAGCTCGACGGCAGCGATGCCTATCTCCGTGCCCTCAATGAAAACATCGTCTCCTCCCTGCAGCTCACCATCCCCGGCGGGCTGAATGTGGTGAGCGACGCCTCCCTGATGGATGCGCTGGAGTATGATATCATCATCCGCGACCGCGGCGCAGCGGTGTTCCATGAGCTCCGCACCGCCATGGGCAGGGATGAACTCATCTCCGGCCTCAGAAACTTCTACCAGAAGGGCCTTTCCGCAGATGTTCTCACCGAAATGGACCTCGTAAACGCCCTAGATGCCGCCACCGGCCGCAGCTGGGAAGCCTTCCTCACCGATTGGGTCTACAACATCGGTGATTATGTCAATCAGGATATTTTCTGGCTGGACTGAACAGCACATACACTTCACCACCAAAAAATCCAAGAGGAGCACGGACACCCGTGCTCCTCTTTTCCTGCATTATTCTAAAACCTCTCCGGATAATACTTCGCATCCGCTTCATTGATCCAGCCCACAACCGTCGCGTTGTAGTGGCTCATCTTCAATTCTTCTCCGTAGCTGGCCCGCAGCGCGCCGGCAACCTCCTCAAAGGCCACCGGACCCGACGTCACATCCGATGCGTAGCGCATGATGCAAAGTCCCGCATCGCAGCGCACTGCCCCGGAAACATCGCCGATGTTCTCCAGCGCCATCGCAGCATCCCGAATTTCCTCGCCGAAGATCGTACTCTGCCCGGCGATGCACTCACCCTCGGGGTTTCCGTAGCCCCACTCTTCAAAGAGCGCGTCAAAGTCCGCGCCGCCGTTCATCTGGCCGAGCACTTCCCCGGCCTGCGGCTCCAATTCCTTGTACAGCGCGTCCAAATCCTCCAGCCTGCCCGCGTCTCCGGCAGCCAGCAGCGCCTGGATATCGGCATATTCCGCCATCTGGCCTTCATCAAAGGGGATCACCAGCATCTGCACGCGACGCACTCCCTCGGGATGCCAGACCACCGCGCGCCCGGCCTCGCAGTCCGCTTCATACTCGGCATAATTGGCCGAATACATCAGCTTCGCACTCTCCAGCTGCTCCTCATAAAACGCAAGCAGCTGTTCGTCGCTCACGGTGAAGTCCGCCGTGACATATTCGTAGAGCCGTTCCTTCCAGAAATCCTTTTTCGCCTGGGCAAGCAAATCCTCATAGGAATAGCCGTTCTCTTCAAGATAGGCGATGGTCTCCTCGCGCACCTGCGCATCGCTCTTGCTCTCGTCGAAGCGGAAGGCCATGTAGTATTCCACATTGTCCTCGTATTCCGCCTTCACCCGCGCCTCAAGCTCCGCTTCCGCCGCGCCGTCCAGCTCGTAAACCCCGGCTTCCCGGGCCTTGCTTTCGAGTATTTTCTCCTCAATCAAATTATCCAGCACTTCCAGCTTCGCATCTTCGGCATATTCCGCCTCGGCCATGCCCAGCATTTCATAGTAGGGCTGCACGATGGCATATTCCGCCGCAGCCTCCGCCACGGTTACGATGCCGCCGTTAAACTCCGCCGCAGCCTCATCCGGGGAATAGAGCGGCGGCTCGTCCACGCTCGTGAGCAGCTCCGCCAGGCGGCCGTTGTATTCCAGGCAGCGCAGCTCCGCGCTCACAGCCCAGATGCACGCCCCCAAAGTTGTAATCGCAAGAATGATACACAGGATTTTCAGCTTCATAATCAACCTCCGCGCATAATTATAGCACAGAATCACTTCTGTGCTATAATTGCGTATTCAAATTTACGAAAATACCGCTGTTCAGCCATGATTGCTGCCGGTTCTTCATCTGCGGGCCTTATTGACGGCCTTATGACATCTTCTCGCCCACCAGCATGCACAAATACGCCGCCGCTGCGTCGTAGCGCGCATCATGGGCATGGTCGCCGCCGCCATACCACTTCTTGCATTTCTTGGCAATAAATTCCTGGGAAAGGCCGAAATGCTGGCAAAGCTCCTCCAGCTTCGGCGGCTTCAATACCTTCGGATTCTGCTTGAGGGGGATGTGCGCCTCCTCGGTGTAATGCTTCAGGGTGCAGAAGATGGGATAATCCGGGAATTTCACGCCGATACGGCCGAATTCGCTGCGGATGTAGCGCAAATCGCCGCCCACATCGTGGCCGATCACCATCTTGCAATCCTTGAAATCCCGGTAAACTTCGTCCGCATGATAGGCAAATACATCGCCGCCGCTGAGCTTGCGCAGTTCATAAACACCCAGCCCATGCACCTTGCGCGCATAGCGGTTGATGCTGCGGGCAGTAAAATAGAAATTCTTGCCGCGCACCTTCTTGCCCTCGATGATCAGGTAAGAAAGCTGTATAATCCTGCTCGGCCTGTTGCCGTCCAGCTCCACGTCCACGGCAATCCATTTATCCGGTTTTTTAAATAACTTCTTGAAATCGATCACTGGTTGATGCTCCGTACCATTTTTTCAATATTTTCCAGCGCCGCCTGCACATTCCGGCGCTGGGTGGCGAGATTAAAGCGGAAGAAGCCGCGGCCCGTCTCCTCGCCGAAGAACCTGCCGTCGTTGATGGCCACGCCCGCCTCGTCGATCACCTTTCGGAAGAACTCCTCGTGGCTGAGGCCCACTTCCCGGCAGTCCAGCCACATCAGGTAGCTGCCCTCCTGGGGATAACACTCGATCTCAGGAATGCGCGCCCGGATGAAATCCACGGCGTAATCCCGGTTTTCACGGATGTATTCCACCACCGCATCCATCCATTCATCGCCCTCGTTGTAGGCAACCGTCTGGGCGATCGCGCCGAAGATGTTCGGCGTACCCGCATGCGCGCGCTCAATTTCATCCTGCAAGAGCTTGCGCAGCCCGGCATTTTTCACAATCGCCGAACTCTGCCGCAGGCCCGCGAGGTTGAAGGATTTCGTGGCCGAGGTCAGCATCACGCATTTATCCGCGCCCTTGATGGAAAGGATGCGGGTGTGGGGCGTGCCGTCCAGAATGAAATCGGCGTGGATTTCATCGCTCACGATGATCACGTCATACCGGTTCGCCAGCTCCACAAGGCGGGTAAGCTCCGCCCGCGTCCATACCCGGCCCACCGGGTTGTGGGGGCTGCATAGGATCATCATCTTCACGCCGCCTGCAAACTGCTTCTCCAGCAGTTCAAAATCCATCTCCCAGCCCCTTTCCGTGCGCGCCAGCCGGTTTTCCACCAGCTCGCGCCCGAAGAGCTGCACCGCCCGGTAAAATGGGCCGTACACCGGCGGCTGTACAAGGATTTTATCCCCCTTCTCCGTCATGCTGCGCACGCAGAAGAAAATGCTGTCCACCACGCCGGGGCTGTAAAGTATCCACTCGGGATCGATCTCCAGGCCGTAGCGCCGCTTCAGCCAGCCCGCTTCCGCCGCCTTTTCCTCGGCGGCATTCTCGGTATAGCCGTAAATGGCGTGCTGGGCGCGCTTCACCAGCGCCTCGGAAATCGCCGGTACAGTGCGGAAGTCCATGTCCGCAACCCACATCGGGATCACATCCGCGCGGCCGAAGTGCTCCTGGCACTTATCCCATTTCTCGCAGTTCGTTCCCCTGCGATCCACTTCCGCATCCAGGTATTCCCGATAGAATTCGTTCATCTTCGCGCACCTCCCGCAAAAACTCTCATTTTATTATATCTCGTTTGTGAAAAATATGCAAGCGGCAGTTGTATATATTTTAACCCTTTCCCTGCGGAATAATCGGTGATATAATAGAAGAAAGCAGAATTTCGGAGGCAGCATGGTAGAACTCAGCAGATTGATCGGCGAAAAAGACGCCGGCCGCAAAATCAAATATTTCGTGCGCAGCGATCTCAAGGTTTCCTATCACCAGTATTGCGCCATGAAGAATTCCGGCGGCCTGAAGGTCAACGGCGAAATCGTGCATGCAGATTATATCCTGCAATCCGGAGATGCAGTCACTGCCTGCCTCCCCGATCCCGGCGCGGAAAAAGCCGTCCTTCCCGAACCCGGCGAACTCACCATCGCCTACCGGGATGATGACCTCGTCATCCTCGATAAACCCGCGCCCCTCGCCTGCCAGTGCACCCCCAAGCAGCCCGGCGGCACGCTCGAAAACCGCTTTGCCGCCCACTTCGGCTGCGTTTTCCGCCCGCTGAACCGCCTCGACAAGGGCACCAGCGGCCTGATGGCGGCGGCGCTCCATCCCCACTCCTGCCAGCTTTTGCAGCGGCAGCTCCATTCAGACAGCTTCATCCGGGAATACCTCGCCGTGGTCGATGGCGAGATGCATGGCGAAGGAACCATCGATCTCCCCATCGCCAAGGATGCATCCGCCACCGTACGCCGCATCATCGATCATGAAAACGGCCAGCGCGCCATCACCCATTACCGGGTAGAGGAGACGGGCCCGCGCAGCATCGTGCGCCTGCGCCTTGAAACCGGCCGCACCCACCAGATCCGGGTCCACCTGTCCGCCCTGGGACATCCCATCGTGGGTGACTTCCTCTACGGAAGCGAAACCCCCGAGCTCCCCGGCAGGTTTGCCCTCCATTCCACCCGCATCGCCCTCCGCCATCCCCTCACGGGCGAAACCATCGATATCTCCTCCCCCCTGCCGGAGGAGCTGAGGAGGCTGGTCCCATGACGGAAGTCCAGAAGATCATCTCGGCCCTGTCCTCCATCCGCATTCCCGCCCAGCCGGAGGAATACGAAATCCATGCCGCCATCGCCCGCGCGCTGGAGGCCGCCGGCATTGAATACATCCATGAACACAGGCTCCTGCCCGGCCGCCGCATCGATTTCGCCTGCGGCACAGTGGGCATCGAGGTAAAAAAATCCCGCCCGGTTTCCGCCCGGCTGCGGGAACAGCTCACCCGCTATCTGCAGGAAACCAGCCTCACCGCCATGATCGTAGTGCTGCAAAAGCCCTGCCATCTGCCGGAAACCATCTGCGGAAAGCCCGTCCACGTCGTCGCACTCAACCGTCTCTGGGGGGTGGCCTTGCATTGAACGATTATTCCAACGATTTCTTCGATTTCCGCTTCCCGGATGATTCCGGCTTTGCCGAAAGCTATCCCGGCTACCTGCGCAGCGTGGATTCCAGCGCCCGCACCTACGGCACCCTTTCCTACAACCGCAAATCCAAATGCTGGACCATCAAGGCCGAGCCCTGCGTGACCGAGCTCGCTAAGCGCCTCTTTCCCGGCTGCGACGGCAAGGGCCGCGGCGTCGCCCGCTTCACCGCCCATAGGCGCGTGATCGGAGATCTGAACTGGCTGATGCTGCGCTATCCGCTGGAGATTGCCGAGAGGGACGTAAGCCGCTGGGAGGCCGCCCTCGAAGAAGCCCGGGATTACGCCATCCGCCGGGAAAAAGCCCTTCGCATGCCGGAAACCGCCGTGCCGCCCAGCGATCGCTTTTCCGGGCAGCTGCTCGATTTCCAGCAGCAGGGTCTCGCCTTCCTGCTCTCCACCCGCCGCTGCCTGCTGGCGGATGACATGGGCCTCGGCAAGACCGTGCAGGCCCTGTCCTTCCTCGCCACCACCGCCGCTTACCCGGCCATCGTGGTCGCCCCGCCGCATCTTTTGCGCAATTGGCAGAGCGAAATTGCCCGCTTCCTGAACCCGGATGGCAGGCTGCGCATCCATGTGATCCATGGCCTCACCCCCTATCCCCTGCCGGAGGCGGATATCTACCTCACCCACTACCTGCTGCTGCGGGGCTGGAAGGAAATCCTGCCGGAGTGCGGCTTCCGCACCGTGATCTTCGATGAAATCCAGGAGCTGCGCCGCAACGGCACCAACAAGTACAGCGCCGCGAGCCTGCTCTCCGAGGCCTGCGAGAACTGCATCGGCCTCTCCGGCACGCCCATCTACAACAACGGCGGCGAAATCTGGAATGTGGTCAACATCATCGATTTCCATTTCCTCGGCGACTGGGAGAGCTTTTCCCGGGAGTGGTGCTACGGCTACAACAGCGCCGTGGTGGCCAAGCCCGAAATCCTCGGCGATTACCTGCGCCGGGAGGGCATCATGCTGCGCCGCCTCAAGGGCGATGTACTCAGGGAGCTCGCCCCGAAGCGCCGCCTTGTCCAGGAGATCGACTGGGATGATTCCGTCTACCGCGAGCTGATGAAGCCCGTTGCCGAGCAGCTCTCCCTGCTCCGCCGAACCAGCGACCCTTCCCAGCGCGCCATCATCGAGGACGCCATCTGCCAGCGCCAGCGGCAGGCCACCGGCATCGCCAAGGCTCCCTTCGTGGCTGCCTTCGTGCGCGCGCTGGTGGAAAGCGGCGAAAAGGTGCTGCTCATGGCCCACCACCACGCCGTGATGGATATCTACAAGGCCGAGCTCAAATCCCTTCATCCACAATTCATCACCGGCCGGGAAACCGATGCCCAGAAGGAGAAGGCCGCCGCTTCCTTCATGTCCGGCAAGTGCGATCTGCTCTGCATCTCCCTGCGCTCCGCCAGCGGGCTCAATCTCCAGCGCGCCACCTGCGTGGTATTCGGCGAACTGGACTGGTCCCCCGCCGTCCACTCCCAGGCAGAGGACCGCGCCCACCGCATCGGCCAGCAGGATTCCCTGCTCTGCTATTATCTCGTCTCCCCCCGGGGCTCCGACCGGGATATGCAGGATTCCCTCGGCCTCAAGGTCAGCCAGTTCGTGTCCCTCATGGGCGATTCCATCCCCACCCAGGAGGATACCATGCTCCAGCAAACCTTCGCCCGGGAGCGGATACGCAGCTTGGTAGAGAGGTTGGCGGCGGATGGGGACGCTTAAGGGACTCCGTCCCTTAAGAATCCCTGCCAGGGGAAATGATTTCCCCTGGACCCCTCACAAAGGTGCGCTACGCGCACCAAAAAATATTAAAGGCACGCATTTGCGTGCCATTTTGTGAGGTTTCCAAAGGGGATCATCCCCTTTGGCGATTAAGCAGGGTGCAGGGACAGCATCCCTGCCATCTCCCCTGGGTCTCCCCCTCAGAACAAATCAAACAGGTTCATCTGCTCGGACTGGCTGTTGCGCCAGTGCCGGTCGAGGGAATCAAAATCCATCTCAGTGATATTTGCTGCGGGAATCGCGCCGCGGGCAATCAGGCTGCGGGTATTGGTATGGCCGGTCCAAGCATAAATCCAATCGCAGTAGCGGTTGCGGATGGCGTCGGTCTCGCCGCGCTTGCCATCGGTATTGAACACAAAGGCCGCCTCCGCCAGGGAAAAAATCATCTTGTTCCGGGCAATGGCGTGGGTCACGGTAAACAGTGCTTCCGGGTGCTCCAGGGAAATCACCGCCGCCCGCTCCATCATCAGAAGTTCGGCGATGCCATCCTCATGGATGTGCGCAGCCATATCGCCGCCCAGAACCTCCACCAGCTCGCCGCCGTACTCCAGCACCATGTTCATGGCCACCCGGGAAACGCCCAGCTCGCCGCCTGTCAGGATCACATAGCCCAGCCGCACGGCGTTGCGCACCAGCGTTTCGATGGCGTCGCGCACCTCCGGCGTGGTCTTCACACCGCTGATGCCCATGATCGCCAGCATCGGCTTGCCCAGCAGCGCGGCATTTCCACAGCGGTAAAACACCGGCGGGGCCATATCCTCCATGCGCCGCGTCAACCGCGCGGGATATTCCCCGTCGTAGCTGGTCACAACCTCAATGCCCTGCCGCAGATAGTTTTCCACCGTGTAGGAGAGCTGCACGCTGCGGTTCAGCAGGGTATAGATGCGGTATGCCTCCTCCTCGGAGATATCCAGCTTCAGCATCAGGCCGCCGATATCCGTGTTCATCAGCCGGCCGATGTGGTGCAGGCCGCTCTCGTGCACCTTTTCCTCCAGCCGCTTGAGCTCAAGGGTGCTGTAAGGGCGCGCGTATTCCTCCCGGTTGGGCGATAGCGCCATGGAAAGCAGCATCGTCACAAACGCATCATCCGAATAATTCATTTTCGCGCCTCCCTTCATCCAATGTAACAATTATACCACATCCCGCCCGCTTTGCCTAGCCGGATTTTTTCGCAGAAAGCCCTACTCCATATGCTTTTTCAGCGTCCCAAGCGCCTTCTTTTCAATCCGCGATACATAGCTCCTCGATATTCCCAGCAGCTTCGCCACCTCATGCTGGGCATGGAAAACCCCATCCTCCAAGCCGTAACGCAGGCGTATGACCCGGGCCTCCCGTTCATCCAGCACCCGGTCGATCAGCTGCAGAGCGATGCCGGAATCAATCCGCGTGGATACTTCATCCGGCACCATGTCCTTATCCGTGCCCAGCAGTTCCGTCAGCTGCAGCTCGTTTCCTTCCTTATCAAAGCCTACGCTGTCGCCCATGGACACCGTATTTTTCATCTTTTTATTGGCGCGCAGGTGCATCAAAATCTCGTTCTCGATGCAGCGGCTGGCGTAGGTAGTCAGCTTCCCGGCTTCCGGCTTGAAGGTATGTACCGCCTTGATCAATCCAATCGAGCCGATGGAAATCAAATCATCGCTGTCGCATCCGCTTCCGGCGTATTTCTTCGTGATGTGCGCCACCAGCCGCAGGTTGTGTTCGATCAGCTTATCCCGTGCGTGGCCATCGCCGCTCAGCATTTTCTCCACCAGCTCCGCCTCTTCCTCCGGAAGCAGTGGTTTCGGAAAGGAACTCTTCGCCGATAGATGCAATATCAGCGCCCATGCGCTCTCCGCCAAATACAAAAGCGCCTCTTCAATAAACATAGGGCCTTCCTCCTTTTGGGAAGTCTGCCCTATCAGTGTATTCCGCGGTAGATTTTCTGTGCATGTCCAAGGAAGATACGCAGGGGACGCCGTCCCCTGAAACCCCTGCCGGGGCTCCACCAAAGGGCGTGACCCCTTTTTGGAACCCCCACAAAAAAAGGCACGCAATGCGTGCCTTTTTATGGGATTCTTAAGGGACAATGTCCCTTAAGCAGGGTGCAGGGACAGCGTCCCTGTCAGAGCCTGGGGCAGAACCCCAGAGTCCTCATCCACCCCTCACTGCGCCACCGTGCTGCGCATGGCATCGTACTCAGCCCACATCTGCTGGTACTTCGCCACGTTCTGATCGTGCTCCTCGCGGGTGATTGCAAACGCCAGATCGCCGGTTTTGGGATCGGTCGCGCAGAAGTACATATAGCCCTGCTCGATAAAATCCATATTCGGCTGCATCGCCGCCTGCAATGCCGCGGTAGAGGGATTGCAGATCGGGCCCACGGGCAGCGCAGGCACCACATAGGTGTTGTACAGGTTCTGGTCGGTCAATTCCTCCTGGCTGAGGATGTAGTGGGACAGGCCGAAGGTATAAGTGGCCGTCGGATCGCTCTCCAGCTTCCAGCCCAGCCGCAGGCGGTTGTGGAACACGGCGGAAACCCTGGCATAATCCTCGGTCTTGGCCGCCTCACGCTCGATCATGGAAGCCAGCGTGATCAGCTGGTCCATGGAAAGACCGCTGTCGTAGGTCTCCACTGCGGTATAAACGCCGTTTTCATCCACCTGGTAGCGCATTTCATCCGCATAATATACCCGGTCGATCACGGTGTTGTGCTGGTCCAGCAGGGTGGCGATGATGCTCTCCGCCGATGCGGACTTGAAGATGCGGTAGGTATCCGGGGCAAGGTAGCCCTCGAGGGCATATTTCCTGCCCTCCAGCGTTCCCGCATCCTGCGCGCTCTTCAACGCATAGGAATCCGCCACGAAGCGGTCCACATCGTTGCACAGCGCAAGGAATTCCTCGGCAGTATCGATCGCTCCCTCTTTGACCAGGTAATCCGCGATATCCTCGCAGGTCCAGCCCGGCACGATGGTGATGGTGCGCTCGTTGGTCTGGCTGCCGCTGGTCAATTCCTCCACAATCTGCTGCACAGTCATGGACGGTGAAAGTTCAAAGCTGCCGTAGCTCAGCTTGGCAGTCAGTCCCTCCAGCTGGATCAGGTATTTGAAAACCGATCCGTTTTGAACCAAATTCTGCTGCTCCAGCTTGCTGCCGATGGCCGTTACCGATTCGCCGGATTCGATCACAAAGGTCTGCAAATTCGCATCCTGCTTGTCCACCGGGCCGAGGAAGCCATCATAAATCTTGTTGTAGCCGAAGTTTACCATGCCCACCACAATCAGCAGGCTGCACAGGAAGATCAAAACCGGGCGCAGAATCTTCCAAAGCCATGCATACCAAAACAGACCGTACTCACGATCCTCATGCAGGGTTTTGATATTGTATCTCTCGGTGTGCACCGCGTGGCGCTTCACCGCGCGGCGTCCGCGCCGCTTTTTATCCGCCATGGTTTGTCCTCCGTCATCCCTGGGCAAGCATATCCAGATCCACGCCCGCCACATCGGCCAGGATCTTGAAGATATCCGTCAGCATCCTCTGGAAGCGGAATTCCGCCATCAGATAGCTGCTCACATCCGGGTTGAACTGCAGAAGCGTGCCGATCTGCTGCAAGCGCTGCAGGTCATCCTGGGGCATGCTGCCGCCGGAAGCCATCGTGGCCTGCAGGCGGAACTGCAGCTTCTTGTATTCATCCAGCAGCGCCTTATTGGTGGCGTCCTCATAGGCCACTTCCTTCAGCCTGCTGTATTCCCGGTATTCTTCGCTCTCCTTTAAGGATTTTGCAAGTGCGTGTGCCTGGTCGTAGGGGTTCATGCTTGTCCTCCGATTAAATCTCTACGATGATCGGCATGATCATCGGGTTTCGCTTGATGGTATCATAGATGTAGTGCTGCACCGATTCGCGCACATCATTCTTCAAATGGTTCCATTCGGAAGAATCGATGGGGCCGAAGGCCTCGATGGCCCGGCTGGCGGCGCCGCGGGCGCCTTCGATCAGCTCGTCCGCCTCGCGCATGTACACAAAACCGCGGCTGATGATGTCCGGCCCGGAAACCACGCTGCCGAGGTCATGGTCCACGCCCATTACGACGATCAGCAGGCCATCCTCCGCCAGATGCTTCCTGTCGCGGAGCACAACCGCGCCCACATCGCCCACGCCCAGTCCGTCGATCAGCACGGAGCCGTTGGCCACCACGCCGGTCACATCCAGGCTGTTTTCATCCATTTCGATCACATCGCCGATCTCCGCAATCACCACATTGTCCCCAGGCATGCCCAGGTTTTTCGCCAGCTCGGCATGGTGGTGCAGGTGGCGGTATTCGCCGTGCACGGGAATGAAATATTTCGGCTTGAGCAGCGTGTGCATCAGCTTCAGCTCCTCCTGGCGGGCATGTCCGGAAACATGCACCTCCGCCAGGGATTCGTAAATCACATCGCAGCCGATCCTGAACAGCTGGTTGATCACCCGGGAGATGGATTTTTCATTGCCCGGAATCGGGGAAGCGGAGAGGATTACCATGTCGCTCTCCCGCAGCTCCATCTTCCGGTGCTCGGCAAAGGCCATGCGGGAAAGGCCGCTCATGGGCTCGCCCTGGCTGCCGGTGGTGATCACGGTGATCTTATCGTCCGGGTAGCGGTCCAGCTCGTCCACGGTAATCAGGCTGTCCTCAGGAATTTTCAGGTATCCCAAATACATGGAAACCTTGGAAATATTCACCATGCTCCTGCCAATCAGGCACACCTTGCGCCCAAACTGCACCGAGGATTCAATTACCGACTGGATGCGGTACACATTGCTGGCAAACATCGCGATGATCACGCGCCCGGGCGCCTTCTCAAACAGGTTTTTAAAGGTCTCGCCCACCTTGCGCTCCGACATGGTGGTGCCCGGCCGCTCCACATTCGTGGAATCCGCCATCAGCGCAAGAACGCCCTTGTTGCCGATTTCCGCGATGCGGCCCAAATCAATGGGCTCGCCCGCCAGGGGGGTAAAGTCCACCTTAAAGTCGCCGGTGTGGAAAACCACGCCCGCAGGGGTGGTGATCGCCAGCGCGCATGCGCCCGCGATGGAATGGTTCACGCGCACAAATTCCACCTTGAATGCGCCCGCCTCGATCACATCTCCCGGCTCCACCTCATGAAGCTCGGCAACGCCGGTGAGCCGGTGCTCCTTCAGCTTGTGCTCGCACAGCGCCAAGGTAAGCCGCGTTCCATACATGGGCGCGGGCAGCTTGCGCACGATATAAGGCACCGCGCCGATGTGGTCCTCGTGGCCGTGGGTAAAGAAGTAACCGCGGAGCTTGTGCTGGTTCTTTTCAAGGTAGGTAACATCCGGAATCACCAGGTCCACGCCGGGCATATCTTCGCGGGGGAAAATGGAGCCCAGATCCACCACGATGATATCATCCATATATTCAAATACCGTCAGGTTCTTGCCAATTTCGCCCAAACCGCCCAGTGGGATGATCTGGAGCCGGGGATTTTTGTTTTTTCTTGCCACGCGCATCCTCCTTTTATGTAAAATATATATCTTATCAACTTCCGTCAAGACTGCCCGGAAGCGAAAAAAACAAATAATACAGTACAGCAAACCTGTACTCTTTCAGTATAACACATTTCGCTGCAATTCTATACAGCATCCAAGATTTAACCTGAATACTTCAGGCTTCATTTTTTCATCATCAATTGATTTAGACGTTATTTTCTGCCATTCGGTTCCAGCAAGCGGTTCAAAATCTGGATCAGGGTAAACTTCGCCCCATGGCCCGCAGCCGCGCCCACGCAACCCGGGCATCCATCCACGCATTTGCAGCCCAGCAGCAGCTCCCGCGCGCGCATCAAAAGCTCCTTATCCATCTCATACACCCTGTCGGACAGGCCGATGCCGCCGGGCAACGAATCGTAGAGATAGATCGTAGGCTTGCCTGTGAAGGTATCCTTCACATGGTAAACCACGGAAATATCCTGTGGCGCGCACATCAGGTGCATGGGGGCGATGTGGCGAATCAAATGCGCCAGGCCCACCATGGCGTTCTTCATGGGTTCCTTTTCAAATTCAGTTTCCAGGTTTTCAGGCAGGGTCCACCAGCAGGCGGTGGTCTGCATCTCCAGCTCCGGCAGGGTCACCGGACCCCAGCCCAAATTTTCATGGGTATCAAAGCGTATCTTCTTAAAGAGGGTCACGATGCTGCTCACCAGCACCTCGCCCCGGGCGCGCACAATCGCACCGCTTTCATCATTTTCAAATTCATCCAGCACCTTGAGGCTGGTGGTGAGGTCCGAATCGGTGTAGTAGCCCACGTTCACTTCGCGCACATAGGCCTTCTTATCCTCAAAATCCAGCTCCTCCACCTGGAACTGCCGCCCTTCGTGCATGTAAATGGCGTACTGGTGCAAAAGCATCGGTACGGTAAAGCGGTCCATCTCGCCGATCACCTTGTGCTTCTTGGGATCGGAAATATCCACGATCACGAAATTCTGGTCGGAAGCGCTCCTGAGATTCACACCCGCCTGGGGGAATTCCTCCGCCATCCAATAGTAACGGCCGGAAACCCGGCGCAGGATGCTCTCATCCTCCAGATAGGAAAGCAATTCCGGCGTATCCTCCAGCCCGGCAAATTCCTCGCCCTCCATGAAGGGCAGCTCGTATGCCGCGCACTTTACATGGTTCAGCAGGATATACAGATTGTCCGGGTTGATCAGCGCGCACTCCGGCGACTGTTCGTAGAAATACTCGGGATGCTGGATGATATACTGGTCCAGCGGCCCGCTGCTCGCCACAACGATCAGCAGGCTCACGCTGCCGCGGCGGCCGGCTCTTCCCGCCTGCTGCCATGTGCTGGCGATGGTTCCCGGATAGCCGCAGAGCACGCAGGCGTCCAGCTGGCCGATGTCGATGCCCAGCTCCAGCGCATTCGTGGAAACCACGCTCATCACATTGCCTGCCCGCAGCTCGCGCTCAATCTCCCGCCTCTGGGTGGGCAGATAGCCGCCGCGGTAGCCGCGCACCTTGCCCGCGTTCCCGAGGGGATCGCGCACCAAATCCTTCAAATAGCGCACGAGAACTTCCACTGTCAGCCTTGACCGGCCGAAAATAATGCTCTGCACTCCCGCCCGCAGCAGCGAAGATGCGATCTTCCGCGTCTCCTGTATGCTGCCTGCACGAATGCCCAGCTGGGCGTTTACCACAGGCGGGTTGTAAAACACCACATTCCTCTCCCCCGCTGGCGCGCCGTTTTCATCCACCAGCTCCATCTGCTTGCCGGTCATGCGCTCGGCCAGCTCCTTCGGATTCTGGATCGTCGCGCTGCAGCAGATGAACACCGGGTTCGATCCGTAGAAGGCGCATATGCGCTTGAGCCTGCGGATCACATTGGCAAGGTTCGATCCGAACACGCCCCGGTAGGCATGGATTTCATCGATCACCACATAGCGAAGGTTTTCAAACAGCTTGATCCACTTGGCGTGGTGCGGCAGTATCCCCTGGTGCAGCATATCCGGATTTGTCACCACCACATGCCCCGCCTGCCGGATTGCCGTGCGGGCGGTGGCGGGGGTATCGCCGTCGTAGGTGTAGGCCTTGATCGGGCATTCGATGCTCTCGATCATTGAATATAGCTCCGCAGACTGATCGGCGGACAGGGCCTTCGTGGGAAACAGGTAGAGCGCCCGGGCGGATTCATCCTTCAAAATGGCGTTGAGCACCGGAACATTGTAGCAGAGGGTCTTGCCGGAAGCGGTGGGCGTCACCACAACCAAATCCTTCCCATCGATGGCATAGCGGATGGCCTGTGCCTGGTGGATGTAGGGCCTTTCAATACCCTTCTTTTTGAGCGCAGCAAGCACGCCCGGCTCCAAAGAGTCGGGAAAACTTCCATACTTTGCTTCCCGGGCAGGCACGACCGACCAGCTGGTCACGTTCTGCATAAAATCCGGGCTGTTTTTCAGATGCTGGATGTACTCCGCTACGGTCATGGTTTTTCTCCTGGTTTAATGAATGATGACGAGCTCGGTTCCCTCCACCGCTTCCTTCACCAGCGCTTCAATATCCAGCTTGGATTCGGCCTTGGGCATGGTATCCAGCTTCGGGCGGGTGATGGGATGGCGGGGGGTGAACACCGTGCAGCAGTCCTCATAGGGCAGGATGGAGGTTTCATAGGTGCCGATCTTCTGGGCAATTTCCATGATCTCCGTCTTATCCATACCGATCAGCGGGCGCAGCACCGGCATTTCGCACACGGCGTCCGTGCAGCAGATGGCCTCCATGGTCTGGCTGGCAACCTGTCCCAGGCTCTCGCCGGTGATCAGCGCCTTCGCGCCGTACTGCTTGGCAATTTCCTGGGCGATGCGCATCATGAAGCGGCGGCCGATTACGGTGGCAAGGCCGTCCGGGCACTTTTCATGAATCTCCAACTGGCACTTGGTAAAGGGCACCAGGTATACCCGCATGCCGCTGGAATAATCCGCCAGCTCCTTGGCCAGCTGCATCACCTTGTCCCGGGCCAGTTCGCCGGTATAGGGCGGGCTCTGGAAGTGGATGGCGCAGCAATGCACGCCGCGCTTCATGATGTTGTAGCCGGCCACCGGGGAATCGATGCCGCCGGAGAGCAGCAGCGCCGCCTTGCCGCCGGAACCCATGGGCAGGCCACCCACAGCCATGATCTCTTCACAGCAGATGTAGCACTTGTCGCGCACCTCCACCCGCAGCTTGTGCTGGGGCTCGTGGATATCCACGGTGAGGTTCGAATTGGCTTCGAGGATGCGTCCGCCCAGCTCCGCCGCGAATTCCAGGGAATTCATGGGGAACTTCTTGTCGCTGCGCTTGCCCAGCACCTTGAAAGTGCCGCGCTTGTCCTTCATCATCTCGATGCAGTGCTCGGCCATTTCATCCAAATCCTTCTCGCATTCGATGGCGGGGCTCACGGAATAGAGGCCGAAGATCTTGCGCACACGGCGCACGCAATCATCCATATCCTCAATATCGGATACATAAATGCGGGAATCGGAAAACCAGACGTGGCCGCCGATGGGCTTCACCGCGCGCTTTACGTTGTCCGTAAGAATCTTTATAAACTTCGGGCGGTTCGCGCCCTTCAAAAATACTTCGCCGTAGCGTACCAGCAGAACCTTGCGCATGGTTTTATCTCCTTGCATATTTTTTCAGCATGCCGTAGAGCGCGCCGAGGCGCTGGGCAGCGTAATCAATCTCTTCAATGGTGGTGTGGGGGCTCAGGCTGAAGCGCAGCGCCCATTCGGCGCGGCTCGGCGCGATGCCCATGCTGGTGAGCACGCCGCTCACCTTCAATTTCTTCGAGGAACAGGCCGAACCCGTGGAGGCATACACGCCCTCGCTCTCCAGCGCGTGCAGCATCACTTCGCCGCGCACGCCCGGGAAGGAAATGTTCACAATGTGGGGCGCGGCCTTTTCCGGGTCGGGACCGTTTACCAGCAGCTCAGGAACCGCCTCACGGAATTTTTCAACCAGATGCAGCTTCTTCCCCATCAGCTCCGCCTGCATGCCGGGTCCCATGGAAAGCATCTCATCCACCGCCGCCATCAATCCGGCGATGCCCGGAGTGTTTTCCGTTCCGGAGCGCAGGCCGCTCTCCTGCCCGCCGCCGATCTGCCGGGGCGCAAAGCGCACGTTCTTCTTAAACACCAGCGCGCCCTCACCCTTCGGACCGTGAATCTTGTGGCTGGAAAGGGTGTAGAGATCCACATATTTCAGCTCCACCGGAACCCGCAGGAAGCCCTGCACACCGTCCACATGAATCAGCGCCCGGCCGTTTACCAGGGAATGCAGCTTCTCCACATCCAGCACAGCGCCGGTTTCGTTATTCACCTGCATGCAGCTTACGAAGCTCGCGCCGTCGTCCAGCACCTTTCCGAGGAATTCCCAGTCCAGCTCGCCATTTTCGTTCACGGGGATCACCCGCACCTCATGGCCCATCCTGCCGAGCTCCTCGAAGCTCTCCCGCACCGAGGGATGCTCCACCGCGCTCACCGCCACAAGCTGCTTGCCCCGCATACGGCCCACCGTGCCGATGATGGCCAGGTTGTTTGCCTCGGTACCGCCGGAGGTAAATACCAGGTTGTGGTCCCCGGCGTGGAGGGCCTTCAGAATCAGCTCCCGGCAGGCGCGCACCTGCTGGAAAGCCTCCACCGCGGGTTTGTATACGGAAGAGGGGTTGTAAAATCCCTCCGTCATGCACTTTACCATCGCGTCCACCGCCGCCCGGCAGGGCTTGGTCGTCGCGCTGTTGTCCAAATAAGCCTGCATTGTCTCTCAGTTCTTCCCTTCTGCATCGCGCCATGCGCCCCGCTGGATGCCCCGGCGGAGCGCGGCGGTCATATCATCATTGAGCGCAAGCAGCGCCATGCGCTTTTCGCCCTTATCTTCATAACAAATGTAAATGAGCCCATCGCCGGAATCCGGGTACAGCTTTTCCAGCCTTCCACGGCTCCTTCCATCGTAAATTCCGCAAACCTGCACCCGGCCGAGCTCCAGGTTGAGCTTGGGAACCCGCCGCCGGTTGTTCAGCACTGCGCTTACATAGATGCGCCCATCCCGGATGGCATAGTCGTATTCCGTATACAGCCCGTCCTTGAAGCGCCAGAGTACCGCGGCGGATGCAAGCGTCAGCACGCAGCCGACAGCCGAATGCCAGCTGATTTCAAGGACGCCGCCCTCGGAAATGCCGAGGATATTCGCAGCAAAGAAAAGCCCCATAAGCGCAAACAGAATTGCCAGCGCCAAAATAAGCCCGCAAATCACCCGGCTGCCGGTGGTTCTTTCCTTCAATGCCGTCTGTTCCATATAAATACCTATACCTCCAGTACCCTCATTTTATTATAGCATATATTTAGCATTTGTCGATATGCTGAAATTATGAATTTCCTACGAACATTTGTTTTCGGCAGGATTTGGAGCCCTGGACATCGAATATTTTTACGTTGTACCAAAGGAGGATAATACCCTTGAAATGCCCCTATTGCGGAAATAAATGCGCGGATGACGCGCGCTATTGCGATGTTTGCAAGCAGCCCCTGCCCGAATTGGAGGATCAACGCCCGGCCAAGCCCCGGCGTTCCACCTTCCACAGGGTGCTGGTTGTTCTTTTGTGGCTTGCATGCTTTGCCGTGATCGGCGTAGGCATCTACAAGCTGGTCTACTGGATCGATAGCTACCAGATCACCCGCCTCTACACCCGCGGCGCATACACCCCCACCCGCAACATCGTGGAAATGGAAGATGGCCGCCAGGGCCATGCGCTGATTTTCTACGGCGAAGACGGCGATAAAATCTTCCTGCCGGAAATCAATGAATGCCTGTCCATCTGCGGCGGCGTCGCCCGCCTGGAAATCGCCGATTCCGATTGGTTCGGCAGCAATGTGGATGAATATGCCCGGGCGGAAATCTGCTTCTCCCCCATCCTCGTGAAGGAAAACGGCCGGGAAATCCAGCTTCCCAACATCGAATACGAGGTGGAAGTTCCCCAGTCCCCGCTGGAAGTGGTCAGCCCCACGGATGAAGACCTCTCCGTCGTCACCTCGGTCTACCCCATCGAGCTCAGCGTGGTTCCCGGCAGCTCCGTTTATATCAACGGCGAAGACCTCTCCGACCAGGTGGACCGCAGCGGCGCCCTCAGCGTAAACGTAAGCGTGCAGCCCATCGGCGATAACACCTACACCGTCATCGTCCGCACGCCCCGCCACAAGGAAACCCGCCACGATGTGATCCTCTACCGCGAGAAATATGATATCGAGGTGGAGCTGGACACCACCGTGAAGAACTCCAGCAGCGAAACCACCATGGTGGTCAGCGGCAGGTGCGAACCCGGCGCGGCCATCTCCGTGGATACGCCCTACACCGTAGAGAGCCTGATGCTGGATATGAACACCGGCGAATTCTCCTTCATCGCCAATTTCACCCAGTACGGCGATAATGTGGTCCGCTTCCGCGCCACCAAGGCCGGCCGCGCAGACGCCGTGGTCAGCTTCACCGTGAACTATAAGCCCACCCTCGCAGCCTACGGCGATAAGGCCTGGAAGCTGGAAAAGGCGGACTATGAACAGCTCTCCCTGCTCTTCGAGGCCTGGACCGGCAAGGTATTCAAGTGCAATGGCTATATCGTGGATTCCTGGCTGGACGGCGATACCAAGTACATGGTCATGGATGTGGGCACCAGCGATGACCCGCGCCTGATCGTGCTGGAAAACCTCACCACCCTGTCCCCGAGCTACGGTCCGAAATATTCCGCCTACGCGGATGTCACCGGCCGCTACCTCTACAAGGACCAGTATTATCCCATGCTCGCCGCGCGCTACATGGACCTCTACGAATAAAACACTGCGGGCTGGCACAGCTGTGCCAGCCCTTTGCATGGAGACTGCAATGGATTTCTACCGGAAAATGCGCATCGTCTGCCTCGCCATCCCGGAGGGAAGCGTCGCCAGCTACGGCCAGATCGCCCTGCTCTGCGGAGCACCGAACCACTCACGTCATGTGGGTCATGGCTTAAAGCACAACCTCGCGGGTGATGATATCCCCGCCCACCGGGTGGTGAACAGCCGGGGCGAGCTGAGCGGCGCGATTCACTTCGAAATGCCGGACCTGCAAAAATACCTTCTCGAATCCGAGGGTGTGGAGGTAAAGTGGAACGGCAAAATCTGGTGCGTGGATCTCAAAAAATACGGCTGGAGGAACACCCAGACAGATGCCGCAGCCTTCCAAAAACAATTTGAGGCGTAGCCGAACGGCTACACCTCTTCCTTTTCATCAAATTCATGCAACAGGCCCATGATAACCTCGTCCTCGCCGAACACTTCCTCAATCAGGGCTCTGCACTGATCATACGCGGAATGCGGCACATAGAAGCTGTAAATCTCCCGCATCATGCCGATCTGCGCGGCAAGCGCGCCGCCCACCATGCCCTTCTTGTAATAGGGAATCTGGCTCTCCGCCAGAATCGGTTCCACCAGCATGGCCTGCATGGTTGTAAGCGCAATCAGCAGCACCGGCTCATTTTCCTGCGGCGCACCGAGATGCTTCCCGCTTCCGCACTTCGGGCAAATATCCCTGCACAGCACATGGCATTTGGAGCAGATTTTCATCAAAATCACCTCCGGATTTCTATATTCCGTTTCAAAAAATGGCAGACCGAAAATTCCGGTCTGCCACGATAATATTTGGGTCGATTATACGCCGCGCTTTTCGTTGCGGATCTTCTCTTCCTTGCTCTGGTTGGTCACGCGCACATGGCCCGGCAGCGGAACGATCTTGGCGTCGATGGCGTCCAGAATCCAGCTGGGCTGCGGGAAGAAGGCGTCTTCCAGCTCATGGGCGGGAGTGATCCAGTTCTTGGAAGCGACAACTGCCGGCGGTGCATCCAGATCGTCGAAGGCCATTTCAGTGACCTGGCGGGCGATTTCAGATGCGAAGGAGCCGCGCTCGCAGGCGTCGGTCACGATGACCAGGCGGCCGGTCTTCTTCACGGACTCGAGAACGGTCTCATAGTCGAAGGGAACCAGGGTACGGGCGTCGATAACCTCGGCCTCCATGCCATACTTCTCCTTCAGTTCGTCGGCAGCCTTCAGGGCGCGGTACAGCACTGCACCCATGGTCAGGATGGTGATGTCCTTGCCGGCGCGCTTCACATCGGCCTTGCCGAAGGGAATCTCGTAGTACTCTGCCGGTACGCCGCCCTCATGGAACTGCTCGCCGACATCGTAGATGCGCTGGGACTCGAAGAACACAACGGGGTCGGTGCCGACCAGTGCAGAAGCCATCAGGCCCTTAGCATCGTAGGGAGTAGCCGGGAAGGCGATCTTCAGGCCCGGGATGTGGGCAGTCAGGCTGGTCCAATCCTGGGAATGCTGTGCGCCGTACTTGGAACCTACGGATACGCGCAGGGTCACGGGCATCTTGATGATGTCAGCGGACATGGACTGCCACTTTGCCATCTGGTTGAATACTTCGTCACCGGCGCAGCCGAGGAAGTCGCAGTACATCAGCTCTACCAGGGCGCGGCCGCCGGCCATTGCATAGCCAACTGCGGAGCCAACGATGGCAGACTCAGAAATCGGGCTGTTGAAGCAGCGGTGATACGGCAGAGCCTCGGTAAGGCCACGATACACTGCGAATGCGCCGCCCCAGTCGCGCACGTCTTCGCCGTAGGTTACGAGGGTGGGATCCTTGTAGAAGCGATCCACGATTGCCTCAAACAGGCCGTCACGCAGCTGGTAAACCTTGTTCTTGGAAACGGGCTTGCCGTTTGCATCGATGCCGAAGCGCTCCTTCTTGGCGATGGCCTGTACGCGCGGAATCTCCTCCATGGGGATGTTCACGTCGGGCTGTGCATCGTCGAAGGCTTCCACATGGCCGTTGGTGAACATCATATCGGCGATGGCGTCAGGATCTGCATCCAGGTTCATGCGGGGAGAGATCTCGTCGTCGATGGCCAGCTTGAAGTTCTGGAAGTTTACGGCCTTTACATGCTCAACGATCTTGTCCAGCTCCTCGGCGGTGGCCACGCCAGCTTCGATCAGCTGCTCGCGGTATGCCGGGATCGGATCCTGTGCGCGCCAGGCTTCGATTTCTTCCTGGGTGCGGTAGGAGGAGGAGTCAGACGGGGAATGGCCGCAGAAGCGGTAGGTCACAACATCCAGCAGGACCGGTCCCTTGCCCTCTTCCGCGATCTTCTTCTTGCGGCTGTAAGCCTCGATCACGGCCAGGGGATTGAAGCCGTCAACGCGCTCTGCGTTCATCTGGTTGGGGTTGAAGCCTGCGCCCATGCGCGCTACGAAATCATAAGCCATGGTTTCGCCGCGGGTCTGGCCGCCCATGCCGTAGGAGTTGTTATTTACATTGAAGATAACCGGCAGGCCGCCCTTCATATCATCGCGCCACAGCTCGGTCAGCTGGCCCATGCCGGACATGTTCAGAGCTTCCATCACGGGGCCGCGGCCCATGGACCCATCGCCGATATTGGCTCCGACGTCGCCGCTCTTACGGTTGACGCGCTTATAGTGTGCAGCGCCCATGGCGATCGTACCGGACCCGCCGACGATGGCGTTGTTCGGATAGATGCCGAAGGGAGTGAA
>JAFUPT010000102.1 GCA_017481065.1 Clostridia bacterium
CTTCTTCCCGGTGAAACCACCGAGCCCAATCTGGGCAGCTATACCTTTGATGAAAGCAAGGAACCTGTAACTGTATCACGCGATGCTTACTCAATCCCCGAAAATGTCATTGAGGAACATGAAACGGATTACCGCTATGATGTGCAGATTCCATCTGCTGAGTTCATGAAGGTGTGCAAGGAAAACCATGCAACGCCTGTCATCCTGACGTCCCTGATTGTCAGCGAAGGAATTGCTGCTCTCTATCCTGATTTCGATAAGCCGATCAACGCAAACATCGCTGTTGATATCCGCGATGCGCTTGATCTTCCCAATACTTTCAAAAACTGTGTGCGCAGTATGCCGCTGCCCTTTGAAAGAGAATTCCTTTCCATGACTCTTGCAGAGCGGGCGCAGAAACAAAGAGCCTTGCTCAACGCACAGCGTGACAGAGATAACCTGAGAAGAGCCGCCAATGCCTCGCTGGGGCTGTTCGAAAAATTGGACAGTCTTCCGGATTACAAGGCAAAGCAGGGCATGATGGACTATTTTAACGGGATGCTGCTCAACACCTACATCATCAGCTATCTCGGACAGATGGTAGTCAATGAAAATGCACAGTACATTGATACCGTGGGCTTCTATAATTCCGGCGCAGCTGGGATGGGCATCAACATTCTGTCCTGTGGCGATAAATTCTGCTTCAATTTCAAACAGAGTTTTGAATCAGACAAATATGTCAAGGCATTTCTTGCAGGGCTTGATAAACTTGACATTGCCTATCAGGCCAGTGAAGCAATCCCGTTCCTGACTCCCAACGATTCCATCATCACAAGAAAGTAAGAAGGAGACACAAAATGAATGCCATCGAAATCCGAAATCTATCGAAGAGCTTTCGCGGCATGTACGCCGTGGATCATTTGAATATGACGGTGCCCGTGGGAGCGATCTACGGCTTCATCGGCGAGAACGGAAGCGGAAAATCCACCACCGAGAAGCTGATCTGCGGTCACCTTGTGCCGGACGAGGGCAAGATCAAACTGTTTGGCCGGGACTACACCGATCCCGGGGTGCGCGTGCGCGTGGGCGCGCTGATCGAAAACGCGGGCTGCTTCCCCAATTCCAGCGTGTGGGACAACCTGATGATGCAGGCCATCAACCTGGGCCTTGAAAATCCCGGCAAGGAGATCAACAGGGTTCTCAGGATCGTCCGCATGGAGGATTCCGCGAAGATCAAGTTCAAGAGCTGCTCCCTCGGCATGAAGCAGAGGATCGGCATCGCCATGGCGCTGCTGGGAAGTCCCGCGCTTTTGATCCTCGACGAGCCCATCAACGGCCTGGATACCGACGGCATGCGCATCATGCGGGAGATTCTGGTGGACATCACCCGGAAATACCGCTGCACGGTGCTGATCTCCTCCCACATCCTCGGCGAGCTGGAAAAAATCGCCACCCACTACGGCATCATCCGCCAGGGACGAATGATTATGGAAATGTCCGCCGAGGAACTGGAGGGCCGCGCGCGCGTGTTCGTCTCCCTCAAGACAAGGGATATGCAGGGCGCAAAGGCCGCGCTGCGGGCAAAATTCGCTGATGTGCGCGAAGAAGAAGGATATCTGCGCGTGTACGATGTGAATGAACCCGAATCCATCGTGAAGCACCTGCTGGAGAACGGCCACGCCGTGCGCGAAATCAAGAAGAACAGGATCGGCCTTGAGGAATACTACATTGAGCTGATGTCCCGGAAGGAGGCGGAATAAATGGCAGGCATGCGCGAACTGAAATTTGAATCCCCCAGCTTTGCAAGGCGTTTGAAGGGTATGCTGGGCGTGGATTTTTACCGCCTGTTCCACACGCCCATGTATTACATCTTCCTCGCCATCGCCGCCATCATCCCGGCGATGATCCTCGGCACCACCGGCATGGAGAATCCCCAGACCGGTATGGCCGCCGCGCCGCTCTACACCAATGTATGGCACATCATCGCGGCGGATTCCCCGCTGTATGTGGTTTCCTCCATCGCGGAATATGCCAATATGAACATGGTGTTCATCTTCGGCGGCATCATGGTCTCCATCTTCATTGGCAACGACTATAGAAGCGGCTATGTCAAGCAGCTGTTCACCACCCACGCAAAAAAGCAGGATTACATGATGAGCAAGGCGCTGGCGGGCGCGTTTTCCATGGCCTGCATGTGTGTAACCTACCTGCTGGGCGCAGTGTTTGCGGGCCTACTCACCGGCATGTCCTTTGAGGTAAACGCAGGCTCCCTGATCCTTGCCATCCTCGGAAAGATGGTGATGAGCCTGGGCTGGGCCAGCCTGTACACCTTCCTGAACATCATCTTCAGGCGCTACTTCGGCATCTCCATCGCATCGTCCTTCTTCTTCGGCACGGGCATACTGATCATCGGCGCGGCGGCGATCCTCGGCAACAGTTCCGCGCTGAATATCTTCCTGTACGGTTCCTCGGTTTACGCCTGCCTGAGCAGCAATTTCCTTACGCTGCTGGTGTGCCTGGCTGTTTCCGTGGCCTGGGCGGCGGTCTACACGCTGCTGGGCGCCCGCATCCTCTCCAAGAGCGACGTTTATTAAAGGAGGCGGCTTGAAATGAATGCAATTGAAATCCGGGGCCTGACCAAGAGTTTCGGCAAGAAGCAGGCCCTGCGCGGCCTGAACATGACCGTGCCCATGGGCGCAATCTACGGCTTCATCGGCGAAAACGGCAGCGGAAAATCCACCACGGAGAAGCTGATCTGCGGCCTGATCCAGCCCAGCGGCGGAACGATCAAGCTGTTCGGCAGGGATTACACGGATGCGGATGTACGCGTGAAGACCGGCGTGCTGATCGAAGCGCCCGGTTGCTATCCCAATTACAGCGTATGGAACAACATGATGCTGCAGGCGGCGAACCTGGACATCAGAAATCCGGAGAAAGAGGTTGTAAAGGCGCTCAAGATGGTGCGCATGGAGGGCGCGGCGAGCAACAAATACAAGAACTGCTCCCTCGGCATGAAGCAGAGGATCGGCATCGCCATGGCGCTGCTGGGCAATCCGGCGCTCCTGATCCTCGATGAGCCCATCAACGGCCTGGATGCAGACGGCATGCGCATCATGCGCGAGGTGCTGACCGATATCACCCGAAATTACCAGTGCACGGTGGTGATCTCCTCCCACATCCTCGGCGAGCTGGAAAAGATTGCCACCCACTACGGCATCGTGCGCGGCGGCAGGATGATTTGCGAAATGAACGCCGAAAAGCTGGACGCCGACTGCCGCACTTATACGGCGCTCCGGGCGCGGGATATGGAGCGGGCCAAGGCGCTGCTCGCCTGCAAGTATTCCCGCGTGGAGGAGGCGGATGGCTATATTCGCGTATATGAGGCCGAAAATCCCGAGGAGATTGTTACTTATCTCTACGAAAACGGCATCCTGGTGAGCGAAATCAGGACCGATAAGATCGGCCTCGAGGAATACTACATTGACCTGATGAAGGAAAGGAGGGCGCGCTGATATGGCTGCAGGATTCAAGCGCCAGGGTTTCCGCAGGCGGCTCAAGAGCATGCTGAAGGTGGATTTCCGCAGGATGTTCACCATGCCGCTGGTTTACATCATGGTGGGCGCGTGCCTGGTGATGCCCATCCTGATCCTGATAATGACCACGATGATGGACGGCAGCGTAACCGTCGATCCCCAGACCGGCGTAGAAACCGTGATCGAGGGCTTCAAAAATACCTGGCAGGCAATTGGTTCAACCAGCGACGCAGGAATGATGCGCATGGATATCACCGGCATGTGCAACATCAATATGCTTTACTTCTTCGTGGCGGTGCTGGTGTGCATCTTTGTGGCGGATGATTTCCGCAGCGGATATGCCAAGAACCTGTTCACCGTGCGCGCAAAGAAGGGGGATTACGTCGTCTCCAAGACGCTTGTATGCTTCGTTGGCGGCATGCTGATGCTGATCGCATTCTTCATCGGCACGATGCTGGGCGGCGCGATTTCCGGCCTGCCCTTCGACCTGGGCGCGGCAGGCGCGGGCGGCGTCGTAATGTGCATGGTTGCCAAGCTGCTGCTGGTGGCAGTGTTTGTGCCGATTTATCTCTTGTGGAGCGTTGCTGCAAAGCAAAAGCTGTGGCTCTCCCTCGTGGGTTCCCTTGGAAGCGGCATGCTGCTCTTTATGATGGTTCCCATGCTCACGCCGCTGGATTCCACGATGATCAATGTGCTGATGTGCGCGGCGGGAGGAATCCTGTTCAGCGCAGGTCTCGGCGTGATCAGCAATCGGGTTCTGAGCAAAACCAGCTTGGTCTGATTCAAAAGAATAGAAGCATCTGGTGCTGGCAGAGTTTTCTCTGCCAGCACCCTTTATATCAAAATACGGAGGAGAGGACAGCGCTAATGACGGGCCCGAATAAGAAAGCAGCGGTCTCCCTCAAATCGGGAGACCGCTGCTTATGCTTTCCAGGCAGCGATTTGCCTACGAATGCTTTTCCGAATGCCGAAACCGAAGCATATTGGGCACGCATGCACCGGCCATCACGGTATCGCAAAGATAATGGTAAAATGCCCGGTACTGCGCTTCATCCAGCGCATGCGGGCAGGACATAACCACAAGCGCATGCCCCTTATGCCCTTCATGATAGGGCGGATGCACATGCGAAAAACCATTTTCCACATAGCCGACGCTTTCGTAGAAGTGTTTGCGTCTCACAGCAACAGCATCCACCGGCGGATCAATCTCCAGGATCACTGTTTTTCCGAGCCCAGCAAGCAGCTTAAGCGCCTGCCGACCATATCCGCAGCCCCGCAGTTCCGGCACGATGCAGAAATGCTCAACATAGATGAAGCCATCCGCCTGCCAGTTCAGGATGACGCCAACGAACACATCGCCATCCATAATCCGATAGAAATGGTAGGCGGGATCCGCCATGATCGCAGCCTGGGAAAACGCCTGCCTCTGCTCGTGATGCGGAAAGCTCTGCGCATACAATTCCATCGCAGGCGAGTACCAGGGATCATGGGCCGCGCTCATTCGAACAAATTCAACAGACATTTTCAATAACCTCTTTCATGAATTGCCGGTTATTATAGCACCGCAATGTTACGATGGCAAGTCCTGCAGCAATTTACAGGCATCCGATATAAGGAGTATGACGGTAGAGAAAGCTAAAGTTCTAAATGATTATGTTGGACAAGCTGCTGAAAGAACTGCCACTGCAATGGGATATAAGCTACCAAGTTACGCAAGGTAGTTCTGCTACGGCCAGCATTTTTTCTACCAACTAAAAGTATTATATCAAATTTCCAAGAAAAAGTCTACCAAAATGGCTACCATCGTTTTGCCAAAAAGTCAAATCCACTATATCTTGTGGTTTATTCGAATAAAAAACACTATATCTTGTGTATATAGTGTCAAATTGTGGTCAGCGTGTCCGAGAAGCCAAATCCGGTACTCTCTAATGGAGGATGCCGAATTCAACCTCGCAGATAGTTCTCATGTTCAGCCCACACATGCTATAATAAAAGAAAAGCGGTGATGAGATGGGCTACGTACAGGGGATATCCGCTGGGCAGATGTGGCTTTTGCCCTACAGTCTGGATGAACTGGTGGAGGAAAACAGCCCGGTTCGGGTGATTGAGGCGTATGTAGACAGCCTTCCTTTGGAGGAGCTGGGCTTTGTGCGCCCTGTGCCCGCCTGGACGGGGCGGCCGGGGTATGACCCGAGGGATATGCTCAAGCTCTACATCTACGGCTATCTGAACCGCATTCGTTCA
>JAFUPT010000103.1 GCA_017481065.1 Clostridia bacterium
GCCCTTCCGTTTGGAAGGGCGTTGCTTTATGCGCATGATATTCAGTTTGCCGCCTTGAGTTCCAGCATTGCATCCCGGATGGAGCCAATGGAGTACAGCGAACCGAAGCAGAGCACCACGCCGTCGCTGCCGGCAAGTTCGATGGCCTTGCGCACGCCGTCCTCGATGGTATCGCAGGGCGCAGCCTTCGCGCCGGCCTGCTGCAGGTAGAGGGCCAGCTTGTCCGCAGTGAGCCTGCGCGGGTTCGGCGGGGTCACGCACACGAACTGCTCGATCATGGGCATGATGGGGCGGTACATATCCGCATAGTCCTTGTCCGCCAGCACGCCGGTGAGGGCGATCACGCGGCGGCCGCTGAGGTAATCCTCGATATTCTTCGCCAGGGCTTCCAGGCACTGGGGATTGTGGCCGCCATCGATGATGAAGAGGGGATCGCGGCCCACGATGTCAAACCTGCCGGGCCAGCTCACGTCCCGCAGGCCATCGCGGATGTTTTCCTCGCTGATCTTCCAGCCCGCTTCAACCAGGCTGTCCGCCACGGAGAGCACCACGGAAGCGTTGTGCAGCTGGTGTTCGCCCAGCAGGGGCAGGAAGAGCTCCCTGCGGCTGCCGCAATCGAAAACCTGGCCCTCGAGGCCATGGCTCAGGCGCTTCAGGCTTTCAAAATCCGCCTTCTTCAGGGATACGTTCTTCTCCGCGCAGATGCGCTCAAACACTTCTTCCACGGATTCCGCGCCGCGATAGATCACAGCGCGGCCATTCTCCTTGAAGATGCCGGCCTTGGTTTCGGCGATCTTTTCGATGGTATCGCCAAGAACCTCGGTATGATCGAGGCCGATATTGGTGATCACGGCCACTTCCGGGGTTTCGATCACGTTGGTGGCGTCCATCTCGCCGCCCATGCCCACTTCCAGCACCACGATATCGCAGCCCTTGCGCTTGAAATATTCAAAGGCGATGCAGCACACCAGCTCGAACTCCGTGGGGCACTGCTCCATGGAATCGGCATAGGGCTTTACATACTCCGTGACCTCAATCAAATCCTCATCGGAGATTTCCACGCCGTCCACCTGCATGCGCTCATGGAAGCGGTAGATGTACGGGGAGGTATACAGGCCCGTGCGGTAACCCGCCTTGCGCAGGATGGACGCGGTCATCGCCGCAGTGCTGCCCTTGCCGTTGGTGCCCGCGATGTGCACAAACTTCAGGCTCTTTTCGGGGTTGCCGATC
Organism: Clostridia bacterium; assembly: GCA_017481065.1. The sequence continues at coordinate 1,231 of JAFUPT010000103.1, forward strand.
TTCGCCAGCAGCTCCTGGGTGCGCTCGAGGCCGGGCACGCTGCCCTTCCAGCACACAGAATGGATATATGCGATGGCTTCGTTGACATTCATGGGGAAAACTCCTTCTCAGGTATTCTTGCTCTTGGGCGGCCATACGCCAAGGCGCGTGAACAGGCCGGTTTTGAACAGATAAAAGATAATCACCACATCCAGCGCCATGGTGACTGCAAACTGGATGGAACGGGTGGACAGGAAGAACTTGTAGCTCAGCCAGAAGCTGCCCTCGCTGTTGTAGATGAAGGCCAGCGCCGCGCTCTGGTACAGGATCGATCCAAACACGATCGGCGGCAGGAAGGCAATGATCAGGCGCAGGATATTCATCTTCTCCGTTTCGGCGAGGTAGCGGCGGAAAATGCCCGCAAACACGCCGTAAAGGATGGGCGGAATGCTGAAGATGGGATTGAAGCCGTAGCCCGAGAACAGGCAGCCGACAATATCCGCGCTGAAGCCCACGAGGCCGCCCGCCATCGGGCCGAAGAGCATGCCGGATATGAAGATCGGCACGGCTTCAATGGAAAAGCGGGTGCTGGCATTGGGCATCGGGATGATCAGGCGCGCAAATACCACGCTGAGCGCCGCAAGCAGCGCGCAGTAGGCCAGCGCCTTGGTGGACATGCCGCGCTTTCCGTTCGCGGCGGGGTTCGTGTTTTTCTTCATGAAAAAACCTCCTTTACTATCAGCGAACGAAACATACCTGTTCTTCCCGCCGGTTTTTCCAAAATAAAACTCCCCTTCCGGCGCGCAGCCAAAGGAGAGTTGATATCAGATTTACCAGCATAAGGCAGCAAAACTAAGGTCGACCGTTCGCCCGACCGAGTATCGTTGCTACATAAAGGAGGGTAACCCCAATATGACGCAGCGGGTGCGGAAACCCCATCGCGGACAATGTCCTTCGTCTGTCACTCAACTCCCCATTTTGACAGCACTTCACGCGAAGTTCCCTACTCTGGTTGCCAACATTATATACCAGTTTTCTACAAAATACAATAGGCTAATCAAAATGTAACGGAGGCATGAGGAAGGCCAATGGGATGATCCTCCCCGGAACCCTCAGCAAAAGAATCGGTCCCGTTTCGGGACTTGTTTTTGGAAAGATTATTCGGACGATATACGAAAGCGTTCTTACGGTTTTATCCTGCTTGGCGGGCGCACGCACAGATGCGCCCCTGCAGGGCGAAGGCATGGTCTTTTCCTGTTTTCCAATTAAAAATCGACCTCGGAGCGAGGTCGATTTTTATTCCGGGTCTCCAAAGGGACAGCGTCCCTGCCGTGACCCGGGGCAGCATCCCAGCGTCTTCCCGACTCATTCCCCACGCATCCGGGCAAGCACCTGCGCCTCGCTGCGAATCATGCCATTCGCGCCGGGATGCTCCACCGCGATGGAACCGGCGGCATTGGCAAAGCGCGCGCAGCTTTCCACATCCCAGCCCTGGGCCACACCATGGAGGAAGGCAGCCACGAAGCTGTCTCCCGCGCCGGTGGTATCGATGCAGTTTGCCGGGCAGGCGGGAATGTGCTTTTCAATTCCCTCCGCGGACAGGTAACAGCCCCTGCCGCCCAGCTTCAGCACGATATTTTTCGCGCCGAGATCGCGCATGCCCTGGGCCATTTTGGCGGGATCACCGGCCTCGCCGGTGAGCTTTGCCACATCCGCCTCGCTGGGCAGCACATAGTCCGCGCGCCGGATGGATTCCAGGATGGCGGGCATATCGTATTCCGAGCGGTTGATTTTAAAATCCAGCGCCGTGCGCCCGCCCGCAGAATGGGCAAGATCGAAGAGGCGGACGGTGTCCTCTCCATCAAAGCCCTTCAGCGACATGCAGCTGCCGATGGACACGATGGCGGAGCTTTTCACCGCCTCCTCATCCACATGCCCGTAGCAAAAATGCTCATTGTGGCCGGTCTGCAGCACGAAATGCCGCTCGCCGTCCGGGCGGCAGAGCACCACGGAAATGCCGGTCTTGGCGTCGATCTTCCGGTCAAACACGGAAATGGGATAGTTTCCCAGCTGGCTGAGGAGCACCTCGCCCAGGTGATCATTGCCCACCGAGCCCATCAGCGCGGTGCGCGCGCCCAGCATGGAGGCCGTGACTGCCTGGTTCAGCGCATCGCCGCCCAGCAGCAGCTGGATATTGCCCACATTGGTGGTTTCCCGCTCGAAGATGGATGCATCCGCTCCGGTCACCAGCAGGTCGATCACCTGCAGGCCCACGCAGAGCAGGTCGTAGCGGAAGGCCACGGATTATGCCTTGCCGGCGCTGCCGAACACCTGAATCTTTGCAGCAACAGCAGCGGTCATGGCTTCCATGGCGCGGTTCAGGGCGTCGCCGTAGGATTCATCATCATCCGCGTGGATGGCGGCCTTGGCGGCGAGGATCACATCGGTGAACACATTCACCTTGCGGATGCCGCCCTTTACGGTATTGCGGAAATCATCATCGGAGAGGCCGGAGCCGCCGTGGAGCACCAGCGGAACATCCACTGCGGCGTGGATCTCTGCCAGGCGGTTCAGGTCCAGCTTGGGAGTGGCCTTGTAGACGCCGTGCTGGGTGCCGATGGATACGGCGAGGAAATCCGCGCCGGTCTGCTCGATGAATTCGCGGGCGTCGTTGGGGTCGGTGTAGGCGGTGTGGTCCACATTGCCGGTCTCATCGGAGAGGCCGCCCACGCTGCCCAGCTCGCACTCCAGGCCCACGCCCATGGCATGGCAGATGCGGGCCAGCTCGGCGGACTTGCGCACATTTTCGGCGTGGCTTTCTTCGCGGGTGCCATCGTACATGATGGAGCCGCAGCCATGCTTCAGGGCCTGCATCATGATATCGAAGCTGTAACCGTGGTCCAGATGCACCGCCACCGGAACCTTGGCATTCCGGGCCTGTTCCAGCATCATGGGCATGATCCAATCGAAGGGACCATACTTCAGCAGGGATTCGGCGGTACCGATGATCACCGGGGAATTGGCCTCCTCGGCTGCGCGGATCACGGAACGGGTCATATCCATATTGTAAGTATTAAAAAAGCCGACGCCATAGTTCTTTTCCTGGGCGTCCTTAAGGATTTCTTTCATGGTATAGAGTGCCATATGTATTTCCTTCTTTCTGTATTTTTATAAATACCAACGCTTAAATTATATCCCCCGAAACCGAAAGAATCAATATGGAAGCAAATATTTTTACAACTATGCTCCGGCGGCTGCGTTTCTTTACGCAATCTCCTTGCAATTTGACATTCGCTGTGATATTATAATAAACGAGTATATAGGTGCAATTTGCGCCATTTTGCTGTATACAACAAGACCAGACAGAGAAGAGGGGTTACTATGTTTAAGATCGTCAAGAAAGAGGCATTGAACCCGACGGTTACCCGCATGGTCGTCGAGGCGCCGCTGGTTGCCAAGAAGGCCAAGGCCGGTCAGTTCATTATCCTCCGCGTGGGCGAGGACGGCGAGCGCATTCCGCTGACCATCGCAGGTTTTGACCGCGAAGCCGGCACCGTCGATATCATCTTCCAGATCGTCGGCGCCACCACCATGGAGCTCAACGCCAAGAATGAAGGCGAATACCTGCAGGACTTCGTAGGCCCGCTGGGCAAGCCCACCCAGGTGGAAGGCAAGAAGAAGGTTGCCGTAGTCGGCGGCGGCGTAGGCTGCGCCATCGCCCTGCCCGTTGCCCGCGCCTTCCATGAGGCCGGCGCAGAAGTGCATTCCTTCGTAGGCTTCCGCTGCAAGGACCTGGTGATCCTGGAGGACGAATTCAACGAGTACTCCGATAAGCTGTATATGATGACCGACGATGGCAGCTACGGCCGCCAGGGCGTGGTTACCGTTCCGCTGGAGGAGGCCATCCTCGCAGGCGAAAACTATGATGAAGTTATCGCCATCGGCCCGGTGATCATGAGGAAGTTCGTGTGCCTGACCACCAAGAAATACACTGTCAAGACCGTCGTTTCCATGAACCCCGTCATGATCGACGGCACCGGCATGTGCGGCGGCTGCCGCCTCACCGTCGGCGGCGAGACCAAGTTCGCCTGTGTTGACGGCCCCGAGTTTGACGGCCACCTGGTCGATTTCGACGAGGCCATGAAGCGCGGCGCAATGTACCGCGATTTCGAAGCACACAAGCGTGAAGAAACCTGCAACCTGCTGAAAAAGGAGGTCGAGTAACATGGCAGAGAAGAATATGAGCCTGACCAAGTGCCCGATGCCCTCCCTCGAACCCGATTATCGCAATAAGGTTTTTGAGGAAGTCGCCACCGGCTATACCTATGAAATGGCCATCAACGAGGCACGCCGCTGCCTGAACTGCAAGAACAAGCCCTGCGTGGGCGCTTGCCCGGTACGCATCGATATCCCCGCCTTCATCGAGAAGGTTGCCAATGAGGATATCGAGGGCGCATTCGAAATCCTGAACAAGCAGAGCTCCCTGCCGGCAGTATGCGGCCGCGTATGCCCCCAGGAGACCCAGTGCGAAAGCAAGTGCGTTCGCGGCATCAAGGGCGAGCCCGTGGGCATCGGCCGCCTGGAGCGCTTCGTTGCCGACTGGCACCGCGAGCACGCCACCGAAGCTCCCAAGGCTCCCGAGCAGAACGGCCACAAGGTTGCCGTTGTCGGTGCCGGCCCGGCCGGCCTCACCTGCGCAGGCGACCTGGCCCGCCTCGGCTACAAGGTTACTGTTTATGAAGCACTCCACGTTGCCGGCGGCGTTCTCTCCTACGGCATTCCGGAGTTCCGCCTTCCCAAGGCCATCGTCAACAAGGAAGTTGACAACCTGAAGGCCATGGGCGTGGATATCATCACCGACGCCGTTATCGGCAAGTCCACCACCATCGACGAGCTCTTCGAGGATGGCTTCGAGGCCGTGTTCATCGGCTCCGGCGCAGGCCTGCCCCGCTTCATGGGCATCCCGGGCGAATCCCTCAAGGGCGTATATTCCGCCAATGAGTTCCTCACCCGCATCAACCTGATGAAGGCCTATCAGGAAGGTTCCAAGACCCCCATCCGCAAGGGCAAGAAGGTTGCAGTCGTTGGCGGCGGCAACGTTGCCATGGACGCAGCCCGCTGCGCCAAGCGCCTGGGCGCCGAGGAGGTTTACATCGTATACCGCCGCGGCATGCAGGAGCTGCCCGCCCGTAAGGAAGAAGTGGAGCACGCCGAGGAAGAGGGCATCATCTTCAAGACCCTCACCAACCCCGTTGAGGTTATCGGCTACAACAACCCCGATGATCCCCGCGATCCCCGCAACGGCGAAGTTTGCGGCATGAAGTGCGTGGAGATGGAGCTGGGCGAGCCCGATGCTTCCGGCCGCCGCCGCCCCGTCGTGAAGGAAGGCAGCGAGTTCATCCTGGATATCGATACCATGATCATGTCCATCGGCACCAGCC
>JAFUPT010000104.1 GCA_017481065.1 Clostridia bacterium
CATCGGCGACTGGATGAAGGCTGCCGTGGGCGTTGCCGTATCCAAGGGCATGAAGGTTATGCGCTTCGGCGATAACATGCGCGAAGTGGCCGTCACCGAAGGCGATAAGGTAGAAGTGCAGACCAAGCTCGGCTGGCAGGTAAACACCTGGGCAACCGGCGATCTGGTAAAGGAAATGGGCAAGGTCACCGAGGCGGAAATCGACGCCCTGATGGCTGAATACGAAGCCAATTATGATATCAAGACCGATAACATCGCGGCCATCCGCTACCAGGCCCGCGAGGAAATCGCGATGAAGAAGATGCTGGACGGCGAGGGCTGCAAGGCCTATTCCAACACCTTCCAGGATCTCTACGGCATGGAGCAGCTGCCTGGTCTGGCCTCTCAGCACCTGATGGCCCAGGGCTACGGCTACGGCGGCGAGGGCGACTGGAAGGTTGCCGCCATGACCGCCATCATGAAGGCCATGGGCGCAAACGGCAACGGCGCTTCCGCCTTCATGGAGGATTATACCTATCACCTCGCAGAGGGCCAGGAGTATTCTCTGGGCGCCCACATGCTGGAAGTCTGCCCCAGCCTCGCAGCGGGCCGTCCCACCATCGAAACCCATCACCTGGGCATCGGCATGAATGAAAAGGATCCCGCCCGCCTGGTATTTGAAGGCAAGGAAGGCGACGCCATCGTTGTTTCCCTCGTGGATATGGGCGGCCGCCTGCGCCTGATCGTGCAGGACATCGTGTGCGTAAAGCCCATCATGCCCATGCCGAACCTGCCCGTTGCCCGCGTCATGTGGCAGGCCATGCCGAACCTCACCGATGGCGTGGAATGCTGGATCACCGCCGGCGGCGCGCACCACACCGTGCTCAGCTACGATGTATCCGCCGAGCAGATGAAGGATTGGGCCCGCATGATGGATATCGAATTCGTGCACATCACCAAGGATACCACCGTGGAATCCCTGGAAAAGGAGCTCTTCCTGAATGATCTCGCCTGGAAGCTGAAGTAATCCGGAATTGAAACCCGCGAATCCGCAGGCGTTTGTTTAAAAAGCCTGCGGATTTATTCTGCCTGCCGTTAGGATTCAGGTATATTTGTTTATATATAGCTGTAAAACTCTCGAAGGAGCATGACGCATGAATCTGAATGAATTGAAGCTGAAACTGGACGAGGCAAAATACATCTACGATGACACCCTTGCCACCGTGCTCACCGTGGCGCTCAAGCTGGGCAGGCCGCTGCTCATCGAGGGCGCGGCTGGCGTGGGCAAGACGGAGATCGCCAAGGTGATGGCCCATGCGCTGGACCGGGAGCTCGTGCGCCTGCAGTGCTACGAGGGCCTCGACGAGAGCAAGGCGCTCTATGAGTGGAATTACCAGAAGCAGCTGCTCTCCATTCAGGTGAACATGGCAAGCGAGGATAAGGATGCGCTCACCAGGAGCCTCTTCAGCGATGATTACCTGCTGGAGCGCCCGCTGCTCAAGTCCATCCGTTCTGAAAAGCCCGTCGTGCTGCTCATCGATGAAATCGATAAGGCGGACGAGGAATTCGAAGCCTTCCTGCTGGAGCTGCTCTCCGAAATGCAGGTTTCCATTCCCGAGGTCGGCACCATCCGGGCAAACAGCATTCCCTTCGTGGTGCTCACCTCCAACCGCGCGCGCCCGCTCTCTGAGGCCCTGCGCCGTCGCTGCGCCTATCTTTACATCCAGTATCCGGATGTGGAGAAGGAACTGCGCATCCTCCGCGCCAAGCTGCCCCATGTGGATGACAGGCTCTGCGCGCAGGTCGCCCTCGCAGTGAGCAAGCTGCGGGACAGCGAAGCCATCCTGAAAAAGCCCTCCATCGCCGAAACCCTCGACTGGGCCGCCGCGCTGGATGCCCTTGGAATCCGGGAGCTCACCCCGGAAGCCATCAAAGAGACCGCAGGCTTCGTGCTCAAAAACAGCGAGGACCTAGCCATCGCCGGGGAGCTTGAGCTCCACAAGCATGAACACTGCCATCACCACGGCCACGAATGCGGCTGCGGGGGACACAGCCATGGCTGATCCGCAGGTCTACCTGGAGAAAATTTCCGCCTTTTCCCGGCTCCTGCGCATGGAGGGGCTCACCATCGGCACCCAGGAAACTGCGGATGCCTGCCAGGTGCTCATCGCCCTGGGCATGGTGAACCGCGAGCAGGTGAAAACCGCCCTGCGCACCGTGTTTGCCAAATCCCGTGAGGAACAGCTGAGCTTTGACCGGGTGTTTGACGCCTTCTTCGTATCCGAGGAGGAGATGCGCCGCCGCCTGCAGCAGCAGATGGAGCATGAAAAGGAGATGGAGGAGGCCCGCCAGCAGGCCGAGGAGGATTTGCAGCTCAACGGCGAACCGCTGGACCTCACCGATGAACAGCGGGAAACCTATGCCTCCATGTCCGAAGTATCCCGGGAGCGGCTGCGCAAGTTCATGGATACCTACCGCGATGCTGCGGCCCGCAGCCCGGACCTCTACAACAACTTCATCCACTCCGTGTTCACCAAGGTGATCCTCGAGGAACAGATGCGCATGGAGGATGCGGGCATCGGCTGTGAGGAGGTGGACCCGGATTACGGCCTGATGTACCGGGATATCTCCCGCTTTAAGGATACGGAAATTCCCAAAGCCATCTCCATCATCCAGTCCATATCCCAGCAGATCAACGGCGAGCTTTCCGCCAAGCGCAAGAACCATGGCCACTCCGGCAAGCTGGATTTCCGCCGAACCATCCGCAAGGGTCTGGAGACCGGCGGCAGCCTCTACCGCCTGCGCTACAAGAAGAAGCGACAGCGCCGGAAGCACCTGGTGCTGCTCTGCGATGTATCCGGCTCCATGGTGCAATTCTCAGAATTTGCGCTGCGCTTTGTGCAATCGCTGAACCATGTATCCGATAGCTCCCGTGTGTTCCTCTTTTCCGAGGAGCTCTTCGAGGCCGATCCGTTCAGCCTGCAGAATATGGATCTCTTCCGGGAATATGTGCGCAAATCCGGCCTCTATGGCAAGGGAACTGATCTCGGCACCGCGCTGGAATGCCTGTGTGCTGTCAAGCCAGCGGCGCTGAACGATTCCACAACCCTGCTCATCCTCTCGGACGCCAAGACCATTGATCAATCCCGCGCCATCCGCAATTTGCAGGAGGCCAAGCGCCTCGCAGGCCGCGTGATCTGGCTCAACCCCATCCCGGAGCACAAGTGGCCCCATCTCAAGAGCACCCAGGCCTTCTTGAGCGTCTGCACCATGGTTTCCTGCTCCACCCTCGGCGCGCTCGCCGCAGCCTGCCGGAAACTGGCAGACTAGCCGGCGGCAGGAATTTCCCAAATTGGTTCATTTAATAAACCCTGTTCCATCTCGGAACGGGGTTTTGCATTGCATTCAACACAGTTTTGCTATATAATAGTATTCAGAATCATACTGCGCATTTTGCGCCTGCAAATCTGCGATATCGAGGGATGGGATAGCATGAAAGTTGTACTTCAAAACCTTACCAAGAAATTCCCCAACCGCAATAGAAAGCTCCGGGAAGATGTGGTCGCCGTCAATGATTTCAGCTTCGAAATCCCGGATGGCAAGCTCATCGGCCTGCTCGGCCCCTCCGGCTGCGGCAAGAGCACCACGCTGAACCTGCTCTCCGGCCTCCAGAAGCCCACCAGCGGCCGCATTTTCTTCGGGGACGATGATGTGACAGACCTGCCCGCCGAAAAGCGCGGCATCGGCCTTGTGTTCCAGAATTACGCCCTCTATCCGCACCTCACGGTTCTGCAGAATATCCTCTTTCCCCTCCAGAACCTAAAGGGAAAGGATAAGCTCAGCAGGGAAGAGATGCTCAATAAGGCCAATGAAGCCGCACGGCTCGTACAGATCGACCAGCTGATGGACCGCAAGCCCAGCGAGCTCTCCGGCGGCCAGCAGCAGCGCGTCGCCATCGCGCGCGCACTGGTAAAGATGCCCCGGGTGCTGCTGCTGGACGAGCCGCTCTCCAACCTCGATGCCCGCCTGCGCCTGCAGACCCGCGAGGAAATCCGCCGCATCCAGCGGGAAACCGGCATCACCACCGTATTCGTTACCCACGACCAGGAGGAGGCCATGTCCATCTCCGATATGATCGTGGTGATGAAGGACGGCGTCGTGCAGCAGATCGGCAAGCCCCAGGAGGTGTACGACAGCCCTTCAAACCTCTTCGTGGCCAAATTCCTCGGCACCCCGCCCATCAATGTGTTCCGCGGCAGGGTGGAGCAGGGCTGCCTGCGCATCGGTGAGGATACTGTGCTCCGCATCAAGAATGTGCCCGACCAGGATGTGTGGGTCGGAATCCGTCCCGAGGGCTTTGTCCTCAACGAAGGCGGCGCGCTCGGCTGCAAGCTGGGGCGCGTGGAAGTGATGGGCCGGGATATCAGCGTGGTTTCCAGCCATGAAGCCTGTGAAAGCAGCGCCATCCGCGCAATTATCGCCGCTGAAAACAAGGTGGATCTCGCTTCCGATACAGTCCGCTTCAATGTCAAGCCGAACAAGCTCTTTATTTTCAGCCGCAGCGGTGAAGAGCGCATCCTTTTCGATCTGGCGTAAGCGGGGGAGGGCAACATGGAAAAACGCAACATCAAGGGCTGGCTCTATCTGCTGCCCGCCATACTCTTCCTTGGCTTCTTCCTCGTGTATCCGCTGATCGATGTATTCATCTATTCCTTCGAGGAAGGCTATAATTCCGCCTCCCAGACCTATTTCGGCGTCGGCGGCTACAACTATTCCTATGTGCTCCACGATCCTTACTTCCTGCAGGCCCTGAAAAACACCTTCATACTGGTGATCATCACCGTGCCCGTATCCACAGGCATCGCGCTGCTGATCTCCGTGGGGCTTAGCTCCATCCGGAAGCTCAAAAATCTATACCAGACCATCTATTTCCTGCCCTACGTCACCAATACCCTGGCCGTGGGCCTCGTCTTCATGATCCTATTTAAGAAGACGCCCTACACAGATGGCTTTGCCAACCTGATCATCAGCTGGTTCGGCGGCAGCAGCGTGGATTTCATCGATGGTCCCTATTGGGCGAAGATGTTCGTGCTCTGCTTCTACACCGTCTGGGTGGTCATGCCCTTCAAGGTGCTGATCCTCACCAGCGCGCTGGCCTCCGTGAACCAAGATTACTACAACGCCGCCAAGGTGGACGGCACCTCCCGCCTGCGCACCTTCACCCGCATCACCCTGCCGATGATTTCGCCTACGGTATTTTACCTGATCATCACCGGCTTCATCGGCGCCTTTAAGGCTTACAGCGACGCCGTTGCCCTCTTCGGCACGGATTTGAACGCCGCAGGGATGAACACCATCGTTGGCTATGTGTATGATATGCTCTATGGCAATTCCGGCGGCTACCCGTCCTTTGCCTCCGCAGCAGCCATCATACTCTTTGCCATCGTGCTCACCATCACCTGTATCAACCTACTGGTCAGCAAAAAGCATGTGCATTATTCCTGAGGTGCGTATGGAAAAGCAAGTTGATTTCAGAAAAATTGAAAGATCGGCCCGCAGCCGCAGAACCGCATCCCGCATCGTGGTCTATGTGCTGCTCACCGTGTGGGCCGTCATGGTGCTCTTTCCCTTCTACTGGATGATTCTCACCAGCGTGAAGAGTTACAGCGCCTACAACTCCGAATACATTCCCCAGCTCTTCACCCTGTCGCCCACGCTGCAAAACTATGTGGATGCGTTCACCACCGTGCCGCTGGTGAGGTATTTCACCAACACCATCATCTTCACCCTGTCCACCACCGCCATCATGCTGGTGGTCACGGTGCTTGCCGCCTTCGCCTTCGCGCGGCTGAACTTTCGGGGCAAGAACATCGCCTTCGTGATCTTCCTCTCCCTGATGATGATTCCCAACGAGCTGGTGATCATCACAAACTTCGTCACCATCACAAACCTCGATCTGCGAAACACCTTTATGGGACTGATCCTTCCGTCGGTCACCTCGGTATTCTACATCTACCTCCTGAAGGAAACCTTCGCCCAGATTCCCGATGAGCTCTATTACGCCGCCAAGGTGGACGGTACATCCGATCTGAAATACCTTCTCAAGGTGATGATCCCCATCTGCCGCCCGACGCTGATCACCATCACCATCCTGAAGGTGATCGAATGCTGGAATTCCTATGTGTGGCCGCGCCTGATCACCGATGACAGCGCTTATTTCCTCGTTTCCAACGGCATCCAGGAAATCCGCGAAAATGGTTTCGGCCGCGAAAATATCCCGGCAATGATGGCCGCCGTCGTGGTTATCTCCGTGCCGCTGATCGTGCTGTTTTTGATCTTCCGCAAAAAGATCATGGCCGGCGTTTCGAGGGGAGGTACCAAGGGATGAAGAAATTTGCCAAGTGGCTTTCCCTCCTTCTTGCCTGCGTTACTGTGATGCTCAGCCTCTCCGGCTGCCACGGTTCCCGGGACCAGAGCGCCTTTGCCATCCCGGATGATTTCGATACTTCCAGGGACTATGAAATCACCTTCTGGGCCAAGAACGATACCAACAAGGCCCAGACCGATATCTACGAGGCCGCCATCGAAGGCTTCCAGGCCCTGTATCCCAATATCAAGGTAAACCTGCGCCTCTACACCGATTACGGCAAGATTTACAACGATGTAATCACCAATATCTCCACCGGAACCACGCCCAATGTGTGCATCACCTATCCGGACCACATCGCTACCTACTTAACTGGCGATAACTGCGTCGTTCCGCTGGACGGCCTCTTCGCCGATGAAAAGTATGGCTTGGGCGGCAGTGAGCTGCGCTTCGATTCGCCCTCCGTAGAGGAGATCATTCCCCAGTTCCTCGAAGAATGCATGCTCAACGGCCAGCACTACGCAGTGCCCTACATGCGTTCCACCGAGGCATGCTATGTGAACAAAACCCTTGTGGAGAAGCTGGGCTATGAGCTCCCGGAAACCCTCACCTGGGATTTTGTCTGGGAGGTTTCCGAGGCCGCAGCCATCAAGGATGAGGAAGGTATCTACCTCGCCAACGGCCAGAAGGTGATGATTCCCTTCATCTACAAGTCCACCGACAACATGATGATCCAGATGCTCCGCCAGAAGGGCGCGGGCTACTCCACCAGCGACGGAGAAATCCTTGCCTTCAACGATACCACGAAGGAGCTCCTTCTGGACGTCTCCAGCCATGTAAAGTCCGGCGCGTTCTCCACCTTCAAAATCTCCAGCTATCCGGCCAACTTCCTAAATGCCGGCCAGTGCATCTTTGCCGTGGATTCCACCGCCGGTGCAACCTGGATGGGTACCTATGCGCCCCTCTCCGACATCGCGGAGGATAAATTCACCGTGTTCGAGACCGAGGTCATGACCATCCCGCAGTTCGATCCCGAAAACCCGCAGATGATCTCCCAGGGTCCCTCCATCTGCGTATTCAACAAGGATGATCCGCAGGAAGTGCTCGCCTCCTGGCTCTTTGCCCAGTATATGCTCACCAACGAAGTCCAGATCGCCTATGCAGGCACCGAGGGCTATGTTCCCGTTACCTCCAAGGCCCAGGATTCCGCCGAGTATCAGGATTACCTCTCCCGCTGCGGCGAAAATAATGAGCAATACTACGATGTGAAGATCAAGGCCTCCCAGCTCCTGCTGGACAACATCAAAAACACCTTCACCACCCCTGTGTTCAACGGCTCCGCATCCCTGCGCGATGCCGCGGGCCAGCTGATTGAGGAGACCGCCAAGGGAACCCGCCGCAAGAAGGATGTGAACGACGCCTTCATCGAAGACCTTTACGCCGATATGAATTCCCTCTACCGCCTCGACCAGCTCGGGGGAGGGGAGGGCGCTTCCGGCAAGCAGGAATTCGGCCCGCTGCCCCAGACCGCCGTCATTCTGATCGCTGCCCTCGCGGGCGCATGGGCGCTCATTCTCATCTATCTGCTCGCCGGCGCGATCAACAAGAAAAAATCGCAAAAGATACATTGATTATTTAACATTATCATGTATAATGTTGTTAACCCTAAAAAACATATTGGGAGGAACACAAAATGAAGAAGATTCTGGCAGTTATTCTGGCGCTCACCTTCGTGCTGACCATCGGCGCTGCAATGGCCGAAGGCATCATGACCCATGCAGACTATGTTGCTGCTGAGCTCGACACCGAAGTAACCATCGAAACCTACATTCAGGACAAGCAGTCCTGGTGGGAAGACAACGGCCAGGGCAAGGCCACCTTCTACACCCAGGCGGAAGACGGCGCATATTTCATCTATGATATGCCCTGCACCGCAGAGGAATATGAACTGCTCGTTCCCGGCACCAAGATCCGCGTCACCGGCTACAAGGCCGAGTGGGCAGGCGAGGTTGAAATCGTAGACGCCACCTTCGAAATCCTCGAAGCAGAACCCTGGTTCGCAGAGGCGCTGGATGTCACCGCCCTGCTGGGCACCGAAGAGCTGATTGCCCATCAGAATGAATATGTTTCCTTCAACGGCATGACCGTTGTTGCAGCCGGCCAGGATGAGAACGGCAACGATGTTCCCTTCCTTTACAGCTGGGACGGCTCCGGCCAGGATGGCAGCGACCTGTACTTCAACGTATCCGTGAACGACCAGGTTTACACCTTCACCGTTGAATCCTACCTCACCGGCGCAGGCACCGAGGTTTATGAATCCGTGAAGATGCTGCAGATCGGCGATGTGATCAACATGGAAGGCTACCTCTACTGGTATGAGGGCGTAAATCCCCACATCACCCTCGTATACCTGGCTGCTTAATGCAGGCATTGCAAGGGCTGTCCCGAATCGGGACGGCCCTTTTCTTCTGTTAAGCCAGCGCCGCAATTGCTATTTTTCTGCAAAGAATATCCATTCTATTGCCGGGATACCCGGGAAATGTTATAATGATAAACATGTATATAATATGGGGAGTTTGCGTGCCATGAACAATTCTGAACGAAAGATCAATCCCGAACACATCCGCCAGGTTATCGATATGACGAACAGCTGCCCTTACTACCAGCTGCTGGGCATGAAGATCGTGGAGCTCGGCAGCGGCTATGCCAGGGTTGAAATGGATGCCGAGCACAAGCACATGAATCCCTTTGGCAGCGTGCACGGCGGCTGTTACGCATCCCTGATCGACAGCGCCACCTACTGGGCCGCCTATTGGGACCAGGATGAGGATGCGGGCTTCACCACCCTCGATCTCTCCGTAAGCGATCTCTCCATGGCGAGGGCCGGTAAGCTCGTCGTGGAGGCCACTGCCATCAAAGAGGGCCGCAGCGTTTGCCTCTGCGAGGCGAAGATCACCGATGCATCCGGCCGCATCATCGCCTTTGGCACCTCCAAGCTCATGATGCTCAAGGGAAGGCAGTCCATCGCAGACGCCATCCGTTCCCTGGGTTATGCCGACCTGCCCGCCAAGTTTATCGAGGAATAAGGAGAAAGCCATGCAGTTCATCCGTAAATTGTTTGCCCCGGTGGATATGACCGAAGGCCGCCCGTGGGAGAAAATCCTGCTGTTCACCCTGCCGCTGCTCCTCGGCAATATTGCCCAGCAGCTCTACAACACCGTGGACAGCGTGGTTGTCGGCAAATATGTGGGCGATCTCGCCCTCGCTTCCGTCGGCAGCGCGGCTCCCATCTTCAATTTGCTCATCGTGCTTTTCGTGGGCATCTCCATGGGCGCCAGCATCAAGGTTGCCCAGTATTTCGGCGCGCGCGACCGCGAAGCTCTGTCCCGCACCATCGGCAGCTGCATCGTGCTCACCATCATCTCCTCCGTATTCGTCATGGTGATCGGCACCCTCTGCGCCCGTCCGCTGCTGGAGCTGCTCAACACCTCGGAGGAAATCATCGATTGGTGCACTTCCTACCTGCACATCCTCTTCCTCGGCGGCGCCGGCCTCGCATTTTACAATATCCTCAGCGGTGTGCTCCGCGGCCTCGGCGATTCCGTGTCCGCGTTGCTTTACCTGATCGTCGCCAGCGTGCTGAACATCATTCTGGATGTTCTCTTCGTGGCGGAATTCAATATGGGCGTTGCCGGCGTTGCTCTGGCAACCTCCATCGCACAGGCGGTTTCCGCCGTGCTCTGCGCCCTCAAGCTCTATCGTATGAAGCATCTCTTCGATATGAAGCGCAAATATATCCGCTGGGACCGGGAATACGCCATGAATGTGGTGCGCCTCGGCCTGCCCTCCGGCGTGACCCAGGCAATCATGTCCCTTTCCATGATCATCGTCCAGTCCCTCACCAACAGCTTCGGCACCCAGTTTGTCGCCGCGAATGTAATCGTCATGCGTGTGGATGGCTTCGCCATGCTGCCGAACTTCTCCTTCGGCACCGCCATGACCACCTTTACCGGCCAGAATGTGGGCGCGCGCCAGTATGACCGCGTGAAGGCGGGCGCGAAGCAGGGCACCCTGCTGGCCCTCGCAGTATCCTGCGCCATCACCGTGGCAATCCTCTTCTTCGGCAGGCCCCTCATGGGCATCTTCACCGATACCGCTGAGCTGGTGGATGTGAGCATGCGCATGATGCATATCCTCGCCGTAGGCTACATCGCAGTGGCCATCACCCAGTCTCTTTCCGGCGTGATGCGCGGCGTGGGGGACACCATGACCCCCATGTGGATCTCCATTGTGCAGACCGTGCTGCTGCGCGTGCCGCTGGCCTATCTCCTCTGCTACCTCACCCGCACTCCCGAGCTGCCCAACGGCCGCAAGGAATGCCTGTTCATCTCCCTGCTGCTCTCCTGGTGCATCGCCACCATCATCACCGTAATCTTCTATGCCCGTGGCAAGTGGAAGCGCAAAATGGAAATCATCAAATAATCCAAAACCGGCGTATTTCATCAAAATACGCCGGTTTTATTGACAAATAATCAGTTTTGTTATATGATTGGTATGACCAATTTATATTTGCGAGGTGTTTCCATGCGCTTATATGTACTCAACACCGGCTATCTCGAAACGGATAAAAACTGCGTCGTAGCCTGCGGCGTGATCGGCACCTATTCCAATCCCCACATCCAGAATCAGTGGATCAAGCTGCCGGTAATGGCCTTCCTGATCGATGCCGGCGATGGCTATATCCTCTATGATACCGGCAGCAACCCGGACGCCATGAAGGGCTACTGGCCGAAGAACCTGCAGGAAGTCTATCCGCTCTACCAGTCTGATGAGGAGCGCCTGGAAAACCAGCTGAAGCTATGCGGCGTGAAGCCGGAGGAGATTCACACCGTAATCCTCTCCCACATGCACCTCGACCACGCGGGCAACCTTCACCTCTTCAAGCATGCCGATGTATATGTTCCCAAGGAGGATTTCATGCATGCCCAGACCCAGGTGCGCCTGAACCCCGATCCCGCCACCCACGGCGGCTACGTCAAGGCGGATATGGATGTCTCCGTCAAACAGTATCACCTCGTCGACCGCGATTTCGAAATTGCCCCGGGCGTGGAGGTGGTCTGCCTGCCGGGCCATACGCCGAACCTGCTGGGCCTCGTGGTGCATCTCGATGGCGGCACAGTCATCCTGCCGCAGGATTGCGTATACACCTCAGAAATCTATGGCCCGCCCTCAAAGATGAGCGGCCTGCTCTACGACAGCATTGCCTTCATGAACTCCGTCGAAAAGGTGCGCGCTCTCCAGAAGAAATACAATGCGCAGGTCTTCTTCGCCCATGATGAAGATTTCTTCCCGACCCTTAAGCTCGCGCCCGAATATTACGAATAATCTGAAAAAGCCGCCATGTGCGGCTTTTTCCATGGGTGAACAGGGCAGGGGAGGGTTTACTTTCCCTGAATTGTGCATTATAATGGTTGGGAATAGAAGGGACGTGATTTTTTGAAGCTCAATTACCGCAGAACGACCCTCATCGGTCTGGCATTCCTCTCCATCTCCGCCTTCTGGCAGATGTATGATACCATCATCCCGCTCATCCTGCGGGATACCTTCTCCATCGGGGACAGCGCCTCCGGCATCATCATGGCCATGGACAATGTTCTGGCCGTGTTCCTGCTGCCCATTTTCGGCAAGCTCTCCGACCGCTGCGGCACTCCCATAGGCAAGCGCATGCCCTTCATCGTCTGCGGCACGGCGCTGGCCGTCATTTTCATGCTCCTGATGTCCGCTGCGAATGTGCCCGGCAGGTTCACCATGTTCATCGTACTGCTGGGGCTCACCCTCATTTCCATGGGTACTTACCGCTCTCCCGCAGTGGCCCTCATGCCGGATGTCACCCCCAAGCCTCTGCGTTCCAAGGCCAATGCCGTCATCAACCTGATGGGCGCGCTGGGCGGCGTATACTCCCTGCTGGTCATCCGCGTGCTCACTGCCGGCGGCTCCACAAATTACACGCCCATTTTCATTGCCGTTGCCGCCCTTATGGCGGTCGCCGTTGTTCTGTTGCTCGCCTTCGTGCGCGAAAACAAGCTCCGCGCGCTGGTTCCCACCGAAACCGCAGAGGCCGCTTCCACCGGGGGCAAGCTCCCGCCTGAAATGAAGCGCAGCCTGATCCTCATCCTCTGCTCCGTATCCCTGTGGTTCATGGGCTACAACGCCGTCACCACCGCCTATTCCAAGTATTTCACCCGCATGTGGGGCGATCTCTCCGGCGCGGCCAGCTGCCTGATGATCGCCACCGTCGGCGCGGTCGTCTCCTATATTCCCGTCGGCATCATTTCTACAAAGATCGGCCGCAAGCGCATGATCATGATCGGCGTGGTTGTGCTCGCGTCCAGCTTTGGAATCGCTGCCTTTGTGCGCGTTTTCACGCCGCTGGTCTATGTCCTCTTCGTCATCATCGGCTTTGCCTGGGCCTCGATCAACGTCAATTCTTACCCGATGGTGGTTGAAATCAGCCGCGGCGGCGATGTCGGCAAGTACACCGGCTATTACTACACCTTCTCCATGGCCGCGCAGATTCTCACGCCCGTGCTCTCCGGCTGGCTCCTCGAGCATGTCGGCTACCACACCCTCTTTCCCTACGCCTTCGTCATGGTCGGCGCGGCGTTCTTCACCATGCTCTTCGTGCGCCACGGCGACAGCAAACCTGCCCAGCCCAAGAGCGCCCTCGAACACTTCGATGTGGAGGATTAAGCCATGCTGCTGATCATTCTCGTCCTCCTGGCGCTGGCCCTCTTCCTGATCGCACCCTCCACCCGCGGCCGGGCCAATTCCTGGAGGGGAACCAGCTTTGCCCACCGCGGCCTGCATTCAAGCGCCGTTTCCGAAAATTCCCTCCGGGCCTTCGAGCTCGCCTGCCGGGCCGGAACCGGCATCGAGCTGGACGTCCAGCTCTCCAGCGATGGCCAGGTTGTCGTCTTCCACGATGATACTCTCAAACGCATGACCGGCGATACTCGCCGCGTGGACGAAGCCACCCTTGCCGATCTCCGCGCGCTCTCCCTTCCGGACGTCAGCCAAATCCCCACCTTCGAGGAAGTGCTCCGCCTCGTCAACGGCCGCGCGCCGCTGCTGGTGGAGCTGAAAAACGGCCGCCGCAATGCCGAGCTCTGCCGCCGCACCATGCAGCTCCTGAGCGCCTACAACGGCCCCTACATCGTCGAATCCTTCAACCCGCTCATCCTCCTCTGGTTCCGCAAAAATGCCCCACAGGTCATCCGCGGCCAGCTGGTGAGCTCCATCGAGAATTACACACCCCAGTTCAGCATCGCCGTCGGCTTCATGCTCGCCAGCCTCGCGCTGAACTTCCTCACCCGGCCGGATTTCATCGCCTACGATGCAAATGCCGCCAAGTTCTTCACTCCGCGCATCATCCGCGCACTCTTCCAAACACCCCTCGCGCCGTGGACCATCACCAGCCCGGCCGCCTACGCCGCCGCCCTCGAGCGCCGGGAAATGCCCATCTTCGAGGGCTTTACACCCGAAAAACGGGCATAAAAATTCCCCCTTCAAAAGGGGGAATTCTTTTTTATGCCGTTTTGCGCCTCCGAAGCAGCACCGCCAGCCCAATCACGCCCGCCGCCAGCATTGCGGCATAGACCACAGGCGCATCCACGCCGGTATCGGGCACATCCGGGTCCTCCTTGGAGTTGTAAACATTGCGGAAGGCTGCAATCGTGGTGGGATAATCGTTCATCATCACGTCCGCCGCCAGCGCATCGCCATTCCGGCGCACATCAATCTCGATGTTGTACACCTGATCGCTGTAGGTCACGCCGCCGCGATCCTCTTTCAGCTCATACAGCTGGTAGGAATGCAGGCCGATCTGTTCCTCGCTGAAATCAAAGCGGAAAACTGCCAGGCCCTTTTCATCGGAAACCGCGCTGAACGCCTCGCCGGTATGCACATCCTCCATGCGGAAGGTAAATCCCTCCGGCCCGATCTTCTTATCACCCACATTTTCCACCGTCTTGTGGGCGGTGATGCTGATAAACACAGTATCCGTGATCGGATCATAGCCGGGATGGAAGGTATTCTTCACAGGAGCCTCGCTCTTTACCACATATGCGAGGGCGGAGGGCACGGAAACGAAGCTCATGATGCACAGAGCCATCACCAGCACCAGCGCAGCCATGCGCGCAAACTTATTCATATCGTGCCAACTCCTTTCTTATGGATTCAAACTTTCGGCCATCAGCGGGCACCGGCGAACCGATGCCCTGTGATTGCCGCCCAGGAGGGGAGACAAGTGAGAAATTAAGTAAGTTTACGACCAATTACATCATTCGTGATATTTGCACCAGTGCAATCTCCGATTGCGGTAACGGTTACGTTCTTTGCGGAGCAGCCAGAAACCTGAGATGCTTTTGCCGCACCTACAACCTGACCCGCATCACGGCCAGCAGTTACACTGCTGTTCTCTGCTTTACAATTGGTCATCGCACCCTGAGTACCATTGATATAGCCAACAACTGCGCCAGCCTTGTCGCCGCAAGCATCATCATTTGCATGCGTACAAACGATTTTAGCATTCTTTACGGTGCAATTCTCCATCTTACCAGAGAGATATCCAGCAATGGCGCCAGTCCAGTGGTGTCCATTAACCTCTGCACCATCGATAGTTAGGTTCTTGATAGTACCGGAAGTACCGCAATCAATGAAACCAAAGAGACCGGAAGCATAATTTGCACCGCTATCATTGCCTGCTTCCCATTTGGTAACCTTCAGGTTTTTAATGGTGTGATTGCCGCCATCAAAGGTACCCTGGAAGTAGGTATCGGCATAATAGCCGCCAGTCTGACCAATGGGAGTCCACTCCATACCGCCAAGGTTGATATCACTGGTCAGGTTTACAGTCGCACCGCGGAAACCATTTCCGCTATTAACTTCATTAGCGAATGCGAAAAGCTCCTGAACAGTATTGATCTCGTAGATCTTTTCTCCGGGATTCTCGGGATCCTCCTTTTCCCAGTCGAGTTCTTCAACCCAAGGATGCTTGAGAGTGCTGATCTCGCCGAATGCTTCATCAAGTGCAATATAGGCTGCCTCAGCATCAGTCGTTGCAGAATCCTGGAAACCTGCTACCTGAACGGCCTGCGTCGCAACCAGAATCTGCGCGCCGTCAAGATCGCCAACGAGTTCGGTTTCAGCAGTACCATTGCGCAATACATACTTGCCGATAACTTTTCCATTGTCATCATACTGCACATTGCCGTTATCATCCCGTTCGGCAACAAAGTCTACCATGGAATCCATGTACACGCCCAGCAGGCTGGGAGCGGAATATACGTTCTTGGTAGAATCGGCTGTTTTGGACTCGGTGCCGTAAAGCACATTGGTATAGGTGGCTACATAGAGATAATACTCTTTGCCTTCAATAGTGACCGTGCCATAGAGATAAGGATCATCAAAGTGATCGCCATCATTGGGAGCTACGCTCCAGTCCCAACCAGCTGCACCATTCAGGTTACGATCCAAGTGCAGCCAAGTATTTTCACCTGCGCCAGCAGTGGGAACTGCAAAAATTGTGCGCACATAGGCATCACTCTTGCCCAGGTTCTCTACATCAACCATCTTATCGACGTAATTCTGGAGTTTAGACTCCTTGGGCATGGAAATATTATGGCCAGTCTGGGTGGTGAAAGCATCTTCGTCCTGTCCATCATCATCGCCATAGACGGGATAGAGGGGCTTGTTCTGGTAAAACTCGTTTACACCTTTGTCGCCACTGTCCTGATCTTTGCGTTCCCATTCACGCTGGTCAATGATTACATTGCCGACAGTGAACACGTTCACATCGTCATCCGTATCCGTGAAGTAAGCCACGGAACCCGTGATGGCCATGGTGGCTACGAGCGCAATGCTCAGAGCCATTGCCAATATCTTCTTCATGATAAGTTCTCCTCGCTTATATGAAAGTTGGTTATGAAAACGGCTGGGCCGTTTGCATACTATTCAGTTGTCGCCGAAATGGATTTGCCTTCCAGAGCAATTCCGCTTCGGGTTTGCAGGCCCGGGCAGCGCCTTCCAGAGCGCCGCCCGTTTCTGCGGGGCTTATTCTACAAAATCAGGGCTGGATTTTTCGAATTCGCTCCAGCGAATCTTCTGAATCTGCTCCTTGGTGAGCGCATCCTCGTTCACTGCTGCGGTTTCAACGCTCTGCGCTGCGGGGGACGGGCTGGGCAGAACAGTCCGGGGCGTTACCAGCTCCCAGGCCTTTTCCGCCGTGCTGATCTTTTCGATCGTGCCGTCCAGCTGCACTGCGTAAGCGGTGATCAGCAGGTAGGGCAGCTCTTCTGCGCCGGAAATCAGATCGCTCATATCCGCATCGCCATGGACATAAACCTTATTGTCCTTCAGCACCGGGAATTCGATGTTATCCGCAGCTGCGCCAACTTCGCGGTAATAAACGCCGGCAACACCAGCAAGGGGCTTCCAGCCTTCCGCCATATCATAGCTCAGATACTTGCCGAAATTGGCAGATTCATCCAGCTTTACATACAGCCAGCAGGCCTTGCTGCCCTTGAGCACGGTAACCTTCGGGTCCTTATCAATTGCGGCGCCCGGGGTCATCTCGTAATCATTGTCGTCCGGATTCTGGTCTCCGTCCGCGTCGGATTCCTCCAACTTGATGTTAATGTCGCCAACGGTAAAGGTATTCTTTATCGTTTGGGTCTGGTCCATCAGCCATGCGAGCGTGCCGCCGATGGCGCCGGACAAAGCAATTACCATCGCCATCATCATTACCAAGGTTTTCTTGCTGTGACGCAGGATGTCCTTCCAGCGGCGATTCTTCCTGTACATTTGCTTTTCCTCCTTTCCCAAAGGATTCGTTTCTATTCAAGCGGTCCATGCCGCCGAGTAGCAATTAGGTGGTCGGGCTTTCAGAGGGCTCATAGCTCGGCGCAGCCGAGGGAGCCACGGTGGGGAGCACGACGTCGTTCTGGTTGTTGAAGGCATTCCATGCCGCTTCTTCATCGTTGCCGAAGCCGGTGGTCTGAATGGCATGGCCTACAATCTTGATGGCGAAATCATCTTCCTTGGTCGTCGAATCGCCCATCAGCTCGAGCAGCTGAAATGCCGTGAGCTCCTCAGGCACCGTGAAATGCGTGAACAGCGGGTCGAGCTTGACATCGGCAGCCTTCGCATCCACAACCTGATGGTAGCGGAATTCATAGGTGATGGTATCCGTGGCGGTATCCACACTGGCGTTGTAGAGCGGCCACTTCGCATCATTATAGCCTTCGACCAGCACAGCGGGATGGAAACCACCGCTGATCATGCCGTTGAGCTTGGAATAATGGTTTACCGTGACGATCATGCGCACATAGGCGGGCTCGCTGCCCTTTTCAACGGTGACCGTCGGATCCTTCGTGTATATCTCGGCCGGAACGAGGTGGTATTCGTTGCCGTCTTCCGTGCGGCTGCCGTCTCCCTTGCTGAGATCCTCTTCGTCCAGCTTGATCTGCACCTTGCCGACAGTGAAGGTGTTCGTCACTTCCTCGGTATCGGTGAAGAACGCAACCGTTGCATACACGGTGACGCACACAAGCAGAGCGATGGCGACCGTCAATATTGCCAGCTTTTTCATCAGGTTAGCCTCCTTAACGGTGGAGTTTAGCGGTAGTCAGAATCACTGCGGCGCACGCGCGTCGTCTGGCTTGCGCCTGTGCGGGTGCTGCGGCCCTGGGCGGAACCATAGGAGCTGCTGCGTCCCTGGCTGGAGCCGTAAGCGGAGCTGCGGCGCGGGCTCTCGTAATCATCATAGCGGGACGAGGAACGGCTCGCCGCGCTGCGCGCAGTGGATGCTGTGCGTCCAGAGGAGCTGCCGGAGCTGCGGCGCGGCGCATAATCATCCTCATAGCGGCTGCGCTGGCTGGAGCAGGCCGGCTGCTGGGAAGAATAGCCGTAATCGTAGTCCGCGCTGCGCGTCCTGCGGGGCCTGTAATCATCGTCATACTGGGAGGAGCGGCTCCTCTGGGGACGGTAATCATCCTCGTAGCGGCTGCGCTGGGGACGGTAATCATCCTCATAGCGGCTGCTGCGCGGGCGCGCAGGCGCGTAGGAATCGTAATATTCCTCCTCGTAGCCCCGCTGGGAACGGCGATTGCCGCCCCGGGGTTCCGGCGCGGTATTGCCTGTAAAGAAGCCCCTCACCTTGCGGAAGAGCTTGTTGTCGCTGTCGGAAGTGAGCATCTCCGATATGAAAACAAGCAACACCAGCAGTATGCTCACGATAATCGTGGTGGTTATGCCAGTGGGGGACTGTATGTAATTCAGGAAATAACCCATCTGGGGCAGGCAGAATACCACCTTGCCGATGATATCCTCCACTTCCACCAGGGAGGAGTCTGCCACGCTGTTGGCGTCGCCCTTGGTGCGGTAGCGGATGATGCTGGAATTTTCCTCATCGGGCACCAACTCGATAATGCGGTGCGTTGCGATCACATTTTCTGATAATTTAAAGCTGATCGTATCGCCCACTTCGAGGGAGGAGGTATCAATCTTTTTTACATAAATCAGCGATCCGGTGGGATATTCGGGTTCCATGGAACCAGTCAGCACGCCGTAAACTTCGAAGCCGAACAGGCGGATGATCGATACTGAAAATGCTAAAAATACAACAACGCATACCAATATCGAGCTGATCAGACGGAGAATAAGTTTCGCGTTTCTGCGCATTGTTTTCCTCCTGCATTTACGCTGTCTGCCTCGCAGAACATGACATTTTTTTGTTCTGCAGCAAATGATTTGGGCAGGAAATTAGCGATTGTCACATACATAACATATAATACTCGAGAAGGTGACAAAAATCAAGCGTTATTCCTGTGTTTTATCATTTCCAGGACTTATTTAACATTTTTGTATCATTTTTGAATTAAATTAATACTGTATTTCGCCGTTGTAAATCCCTACTGTTTTTTTGAAGCCTGCGCATATGAAAAGCGGGAGCCGCACCGCAATGGTGCAGCCCCCGCCTACTGCCGGGTTTATTCGCTTACAGCCACGAGATTTCCAGTTTTCGCAGCCTCGCTCCAGGGATGGTTACTCTTGGTCACGCTTCCAAAGACATCGTCAACGGAATTAGAATTCGCCGCACCCACAGCCTGGCTGAAGATGCGCAGTTCATATTCCGCGCCGAGTGCCGCAGCATCCTCATTGGTCGTGGAAGCGTCCAGCACGATCTGTTTCAGGCTGGGCTGCGTGGTTTCGCCGGGGCTCACAGGATTTTTATAGGTAAAAGTAAAGAGCATGAAATCCTTGCCGTCGATCTTCGTATTGCCGATCTCTTCCCAGGTTCCAACATTTATATCGGCATTGTAGTTCAGGTATACCAGTTTTTCCACGATGTCATCCGGGTTTTCCATGGCGAAAACCGTGCGCACATAAGCGTCAACGCCGCCATTTTCCGGCTTGCTCACGTTTGAAACGGTCACGATGCGGTCCATGCCGCCCGCCGCTTCCGCACCCCAGAAGTCTGCGCCCGCGACTGGAGCAGTCACCTTGTTTTCAGCCTTATTGAAGCCGGGGGAGGGCAGCAGCTGACCGTCATCCTCCTCGGCATTGTACAGCTTTAGCTTTCCTTGTGATGTCGAAGAATCGCCCGTATCAACGCGCTGATGGATATTCTGCTGTATCGCTATGTACGCCGAAGGCTCTGTGGCCTCATACTCCGAAGGCTCTGTGGCCTCAGCCGCAATGCTCAAATTGGCGCTCGCCGTCGCAGCCGTTTCCGGCGCTTTCACTGCCTTGTATGCGATGGTTCCGGTCACCGTCAGCGTTATGATCACCGCCAGACTCGCAACCAATATCAGCAGCTTTTTCATATCTGTTTCCTCGCTTTCTGTACGCATGCCAGTATAAGCATCCTATATTATAAACAATATACAAATATGCCGGAAAAATCAAGCCCTAAGCGCGCTTCACGGGAATATTTTCTTCACTGTCCGCTTTGAATGTGTGTAAATTCAAAAAAAGCCGTATTGACACCGCTTCAATTTGTGTTACCATGATAAAAAGGAAATTTTGCAAGGCAGGTACGCGATGGATTCTAGGAAATACGGAAAGCGCCGCCCGGTTTACCGGCGCGGCAGGCGGGCGCGGCGGCGCAGCCCCCTGGGCAAGCTCAGGCGCGCAATTCCGCTGCTGGTGTGCTTCGCCCTCATCGTGTATGGCGGCAGCCGGCTGGCGGCTTCCCTTCTGGGCCGTTCCAGTGCCGATAAGGTGAATGAAGAGCTGGCCCGCATCCGCGCCGAAGCCATTGAGGAGAGCCGCCAGGAGCAAGCCCTGCCCACGCCCACAGAAGCGCCCGGCGCCGTGGAAGCGCCCGCCGAATCCGCGGCTCCCTACCAGTATATCGGCGAAACCATGCTGCCCGAGAGCAAGGTGCTCCACATCATCAATGAAGATTTCGTTGGCTGGCTCAGCCTGCCCGGCGTTTTCGACCTTCCGGTTGTCTACCGGGATAATACCTACTATGTTGACCATGATTTCTATGGCCGCAAGAATGATTCCGGCACCCTCTTCCTCGATGAAGGCCATCCCTTTGAGGAGGATTCCCAGTATCTCTTCATCCACGGCCACAACGTATACGACGGCAGCATGCTCGGCACGCTCACCCATTATCGAAAAAAGGAATTCGTTTCCGAGCATCCCTACATCTATTTCAACACCCTCTACCGCGAGGAAACCTATGAAATCTTCGGCGTGATGCAGGTCACGGAGGAAGAAATGCATGGCCTGCTGCGCCTCGGCACCCCGGATTTCCTGAACGGCGCTGAATTCAATTCCTTCATCGAATCCCTGCGCCTGCATGCCCTTCGCTTCACCAGCGAAAAGCTCGACCCGGATGATTCCATCCTCGCCGTTTCCACCTGCTGGGAGGAAGAGCGCATCATCGTGCTCTACAAGCGCATATCCCCATAAAAAGCGCCCGCTTCTGCGAAACACTATGTATAAAAGTACGCCCTTGTACCCACCTGATAATTCCAACTTGTTTGATTAGAACTATCTTTATTTATAACGATACAAGAACAGCCACAACAGATTAATCTGTTGTGGCTGTTAAACGTCCTGCGGGCGCGTCCGCTACCAGGCGTTTTTTATTTCAGCCGCGCCGCAACGCTCGGATACTTATCCATATCCGTGTGGGGAATGAATTTCGCCGCATACATCCGCACGATGAAATCCGGAATTGAGGCGAACTGCACGCAGTACATCCGCTCCCGCAGGTCGGCGATATCCTCAAACCTGCCGATGTCCAGGAGCAGCGTCCGCGCGCCATCCAGGGAGGAATTTGCAATTGCGGCGTATTTTTCCCGGGGCAGATCCGGGAACATGCCGATGGTGATGGCGGATTCCAGGTCGGAATGGGCACAGAACGCGCCGGAGAGGTAGAAGCGGTCGATATCCTCTTCTGCGCAGCCCGCCGACTCCATCAGGCAGTCCACCATCGTGTGCGCCGCGGCCTTCGTCTCCAAATACTGCTTGATATCCGTCTGGGAAAAGTACAGCCTGCCGCCGTTTTCGCTCTCCGTTTCGAGGGCATAGACCGCCGCGTACTGCTGCTCCTCCTCGATGTACTGAACCCTGTCCGAGGCCGCCGGGTTCAGCTCGCCTGCGATGTTGATCCATCCGTGCAGCCGCATCTGTGCCAGCAGGTCGATGATGCCGGAACCACAGATGCCGAGGGGTTTCCCGCCACCGATGGTGGTGTAGCGCAGTGCATTGTCCTCCATCCAAACCTTGTCGATGGCCCCCGGCTGCGCCCGCATGCCAAAGCGGCTGATGTAACCCTCCAGGGCCGGACCCGCAGCGCCGGCGCCCGCCAGCAGCCAATGCCTGTTTCCCATCACCAGCTCGCCGTTGGTGCCGATATCAAAGAATACACCGAGGCCGTCCTTCTTGTAGAAATCCATCGTCAGCAGGCCGCTCACGATGTCGCCGCCGATATAGTTGGATGCGGCTGGAATGATGTACGCCATGCCCGCAAAATCAAAGCCCAGCTCGCTGCCGGCGAACCAGCCGGGATCATCCGTCACCGGCGCGTAGGGAGAAGCAAACACCGTCCAGCCATCCAGCCCCAGCAGGAAATGAATCATGCAGGTGTTGCCGGAGATAATCATTGCCGGGCAGTTTTTCGCATCCACGCCGCTCTCCTCGCTGAGCCTTTCCAGCAGGCGGTTGAAGGTCTGCGCCGTCACGCGCTGCAATTCCCCGGCGCGGCCCTTCTCCTCCATCACATAGGTAATGCGGGTGAGTATATCCGTTCCGAAAGCGCGCTGGCCGTTGGCTTCGCTCACCTGCGCGATCACCGATCCGCTGTTTACATCCACCAGCTGCATGATGATGGTGGTGGAACCGTAATCCACGGCAATTCCATAGTGCTGCGCGCGGGTATCGCCGCACTCCAGGGATACAAGCTCCCAATTATGCCCGGCAAAAACCAGCGCGGCAGTGATCCTGTATTCGCTCCTTTGGCACACTTCGTGCAGGCGTCCGAGCATCTTCAGCGGCAGCTTCACAGCCTCATAACCCGCCTCCTCCAGCGCATGCCGCAGCCGCAGGCTGTCGCTCCTGGGGTCCTCCTCGCTGGGCGGGGTCATTTCTATATAAATCTTCCTGCTGAAGCTGTTCATGTTTCCCTCCAAATGCATCTTTGCTGATTACATATACCCTTTTCATCGGGCAGAAAAACGCCCCGCGCTCCGGGATGGCCTGAAACGCGGGGTTAAGTTTTCTTGGAATCAGTCGTTGGTATAGTTATCGAAGTAGCCCTGGATATACACGATCGGGGTGCCCTTGTCGCCGGAGCCGGAGGTCAGGTCGCACAGGGAACCGATCAGGTCCGTCAGGCGGCGGGGCGTGGTGCCCTGAGAAGCCATGTTGCCCACAAGGCTGCTGCCGTCCTTCTGCTGGATCTTGTTCTTGATGGCGTCGCGGAGAGCCTCGCCGGTGAGGTTGGCAAAATCGTTGTCCGCCAGGTACTTCAATTTCAGCTCATTGGGAGTGCCTTCCAGGCCGGCGGTGTAAGCGGGGGAGACCACCGGGTCCGCCAGCTCCCAGATCTTGCCGATGGGGTCCTTGAAGGCGCCGTCGCCGTAAACCATTACTTCCACATGCTTGCCGGTTTCCTTGAGCAGCCGCTCCTGAATGCTCTCTACCAGGTCCTGGCATTCGCGGGGGAAGAGCTTGATCTTGTCCTCGGTAGACTTGTTGGAGCCCAGCAGGCCGTACTTTGCGTTGTAACCGCTGCCGTTGATGGGTGCGTTCATGATTTCGTCCATGCCGTATACGCGCTCGGCGCCGGCGGCCTTGAGCAGGCGCTTGGTGCGTGCGCGGGTATGGATATCGCAGTTGAGCACATTCTTGGTATAGTTCAGGATCGCACGGCAATCGTTGGCGAAAACCACTTCCACCTCTGCGCCGCATTCCTCGATCAGCTTTGCGTAGTAATCCACATAATCAACGCCGGTGAAGGGATGCACGCCGTAGCCGAACAGCTCGCGGTACTTCTCCAGGGAGAGCACATCGCTGTAAGGATTCACGCCCTTTTCATCCAGCTTGTCCAGATCAACAAGGTGGTTGCCCACTTCATCGGAGGGATAGCTCAGCATCAGCACAACCTTCTTTGCACCCTTTGCGATGCCGCGCAGGCAGATGGCAAAGCGGTTGCGGCTGAGGATGGGGAAGATTACGCCGATGGTTTCGCCGCCGAGCTTTGCCCGTACATCTTCGGCAATGTTATCCACCGTGACATAATTGCCCTGGGAACGGGCCACGATGGCCTCGGTCATGGCCACGATGTCGCGGTCGCGGGGCGCAAGTCCATCCTCCTTCATCGCTTCCAGGATGGAATTCGTCACGATCTCCACCAGGTTATCGCCATCGCGAATGATGGGAGCACGGATGCCCATAGAAACAGTACCTACCATGCGGCTCATAAATCACCACTCCTAATCTGACTTGGTTTAAAGGTCCGCCTGTTTCAGGCTTACTGGAGTATTATACACCAAGATTCCCACTTTGTAAAATTAAACTTAGTGGAAATCAAACTTTTTTTCGATCTATCTTGCCCGTTTATCCCGCACTTGTGCCCCGGAAGATTATGGGATATAATAAAAAACACACCATCGCTTACGGATTGGAGAAAAAATATGAAACTCGAAAACATCTGGAACCTGCTCGGCCCTCTGCTCAAGGCGGTTCTCATCCTCATCGCCGGCCACATCCTGATCGTATACCTGCTTAAGCTCCTGAAGCGCGCCTTCGCCAAATCCACGCTGGACCAGTCCCTCGTGCGCTTTCTCACCAAGGCCGCAAATATCGCTGCCCATGTATTCGTCGTCCTATCTGCGCTCACCGTCGTAGGCGTGTCCACCACCGGTCTCGTCGCGGCCCTTTCGGCGGCGGCAGTGGGCGTTTCCGTGGCCCTCAAGGATTCCCTGAGCAATGTTGCCGGCGGCATCCTGCTGCTCATCGCGCCCCGCTTCGTCACCGGGGATTATATCTCCGCAGGCGGGGATGAGGGCACCGTCACCAACGTGGATCTTCTGCACACCACCGTACGCACCGCCGATAACCGGCAGGTGAGCATACCCAACGGCGTGCTCATCAACAACCATATCATCAACTATTCCCGCGAACCCCGCCGCCGGGTGGAAATCATCATGCCCGTATCCTTCG
Source organism: Clostridia bacterium (assembly GCA_017481065.1). The sequence continues at coordinate 25,088 of JAFUPT010000104.1, forward strand.
ATTCGGATATCGAAGCCGCCAAGCGCGCCGCCCTCGAAACTGTGCGCCGCCATCCGCTCAGCCTGACCGAGCCGGATGAAGCCTTTGTCCGCGTGAAAAACTATGATAACGGCGCTGTAAACCTCGTCGTGCGCGTCTGGTGCAATACCCAGGATTACTGGACCCTCTACTATGATCTCGTCGAGCAGATCCGCGTCGCCTTCGATGCAGGCAATATCCGCATCCCGCTGAACCAGCTGGAGGTTCAAATCCGTGATAAAGCCTCCAATTAATAATTCTCAAACATTTCTCAAGCAAAGGCCAAACATTTTTCCACTATCATATGGAATATTGAAATCTTTATCCGGGGTGAAAGCATGATCAATATCCTCGTCGTGGACGATGATCCCAAGCTGAACCAGATCGTCTGCACCTATTTAAGCGACAGCGGCTTCCGCGCCAAGGGCTGCCTCTCCGCCCAGGAAGCCTATGATGAGATGTACAACCAGCTCTATGAGATGATCATCTCCGATATCATGATGCCGGGAATCGATGGCTTTGAATTCGCCCGCACCGTGCGGCAGGTGAACAAGCATATTCCCATCCTCTTCATGTCCGCGCGGGATGATCTCCCCGCCAAGCAGAAGGGCTTCCAGCTGGGCATCGATGATTACATGGTAAAGCCCATTGAGCTGGATGAGCTCCTCCTTCGCGTGCGCGCGCTGCTGCGCCGTGCCAACATTGAAATGGAGCGCAAGCTCACCGTGGGCAACCTCGAGCTGGACGCCGACGGCATGACCGCTTCCATCGACGGCGAGGAGGTTCCCGTCACCACCCGGGAATTCAATATCCTCTTCAAGCTCCTGTCCTATCCGAAGAAAACCTTCTCCCGTGCCCAGCTGATGGATGAATTCTGGGGCGTGGAGAGCGATACCAGCCTGCGCGCTGTGGATGTTTACATCACCAAGCTCCGGGACAAGTTCTCCGCCTGCGATGGCTTCAAGATTGTCACCGTGCGCGGCCTGGGCTATAAGGCGGTCGTGGAATGAAGAATAAGAAGTTCAAAATCCGCAATTCCTATATCTCTCCCGCAGTATGGGCGATCACCCTGGGCGTGCTTTTGCTGCTCGGCGGCGCGCACACGGGGCTGATCGTGCTGCTCATGCACCTCAACGCCAATCCCACGCTCCACATCTTTGCCATCATTTCCTATTGGCTGATCGTAGCGCTGGGCTTCACCATCCTCACCCATCACCAGATGAAGCGCAGCTACGAAGCTCCCATCCGGGAAATCGCGGAATTTGCCGGGAAGGTTGCTGCGGGCGATTTTTCCGTATACCTGCCCACCCGCCACTCTGCCGACCGCTACGATTTCCTCGATACCCTCATCCTGGACCTCAATAAAATGGTGGAAGACCTCGGTTCCATCGAAACCCTCAAAACCGAATTCTTCTCCAATGTGTCCCATGAGATCAAAACACCCCTCTCCGTGATCCAGAATACTGCCGAACTTCTTCTGAACGGAAACCTCAGCCCTGATGAGCAGCAGAGGCATGTGCAAACCATCATCCTCTCCTCCAAGCGCCTCTCCGCGCTGATTTCCAATATCCTCAAGCTCAACAAGCTGGAAAAGCAGGCCATCCTGCCTCAGCCGGGGAACTACGACCTCTGCCTCCAGCTCAGCGAGTGCGCCCTGCAGTTTGAGCACATCTGGGAGGAAAAGGAAATCGAATTTGAGTGCGAGCTGGATGACCGCATTCCCATCTGCGCCGATGAGTCCCTGATGGAAATCGTCTGGACGAACCTCCTCTCCAACGCCTTCAAGTTTACCGGCAGGGGAGGGCGCGTTTCCCTCACCCAGGCCAGCGAAGAAGGCGCCGTCGCCGTCACCATTTCCGATACCGGCTGCGGCATGCCGGAGGATACCCTCAAACATATCTTCGATAAATTCTACCAGGGGGATACTTCCCATTCCGCTGAGGGAAACGGCCTGGGCCTCGCCCTGGTCAGGCGTATCCTGCAATTGATGAATGCGTCAATTTCCGTAGAAAGCAGGGTGGGGGAGGGCACGTCCTTCACCGTCCGCATCCCCGCACAAATGAACTCCGAAGGAGAAACCGCCCGATGACCGAAACACAAAGCTCCCGCGCCTTCGTGGCCTATGAATACAAGAATGCCGCCGTAGACAGCCGCTATCTTTCTTATTATATGGATGGCTATGAAAACTTCGGCTGGCAGTGTGAAAACGTTGTCAGCCGTCCGGAATCCGGCATGGTGATCCTGAACCTCAAGCGGGACCGCCGCATCATAAACAAGATGGAGCTCACCCGGCTCCAGCGCCAGTTCGAGGCATGCATGCAGGAGATCCGCAGCCTCGAGGCATCCAAATCCTCCGGGGCGATGGCTGCCTCCCTTGCCGTCGGCGTCACCGGCACGGCCTTCATGGCGGGCTCCGTATTCGCCGTCACTGCACAGCCGCCCATCATCTGGCTCTGCGTGCTGCTGGCCATTCCGGCCTTCGCCGGCTGGGCGCTGGCCCTGCCGCTCTACCGCAGCATGCTCAGCCGGCGCACGGCTGAGGTGGAGCCCCTCATCGAAGATAAATTTGATGAAATCGCGTCCATCTGTGAAAAGGCCCACCATCTCCTCCAGTAATTCCCATAAAAAATGAGGCGGTTGATACCGCCTCATTTTTTATTGATCCTGCCAAGCAACTTGCGAATCAGTATGTCCGCCCGCGGAACCAGGAAATCATAGCAGATAAACGTAAGGTTGCCCAGCAGGAGCAGCGCGATGGCCATGCCCGTGCCCATGCTCTCAGGAACCAATACCAGCATAATCAGCGCCTCGAGCGCCACCACAACCACATTGAAATACACCAGCTTCACCGCAATCCGCAGCCCCGGCTTCAGCCTCTGGAAAATGGGCCAGAGTATGGGGTAGCAGCCAAACAGGCAGAGATACATCAAATTCTGCTCCACATTCGATATCAGTATGAAGCTCAGAAGGCTCACCACAATCCACATCAGCACATGGTATTTCCTGCCCATACGCATGCCGACCGGCGCCATCAGAAGCCCCGCAAACATCGGTCCGGCGTACATGCCCAGCCCCGCAATGGAGCCAACCACCATAATTACAATGCTCAGCGCTGCCATCATGCCGCAGTAGGCAATTTTTCTCGCTTCCTTCATCCGCAAATCACCTCAGAATATATGAAAAAAGCCATCCACAACGGATGGCTTTGTGGTGGGGTTGGTAGGGCTCGAACCTATGACCTTCACGATGTCAACGTGACGCTCTAACCAGCTGAGCTACAACCCCGAACGACAGGTGTTATTATACAACACCCGGCCGCCCTTGTCAATACTTTTCCTGAAATTTCTTTGCCGCATTTTGTCAGGCGGCCTTCCTTTCGGGAATCTGGGCGATGATCGATGCGCTCAGCATCAGCGCGCAGCCCAGCAGTTCCCGCCCGCTCAGCACCTCACCCAGCAGCAGCCAGCCGCCGATGGCCGCGAACACAGATTCCAGGCACATCAGCAGCGAGGCCAGCGTGGGATCGGTGTATTTCTGGCCCACCATCTGCAGCGTATAGCCCATTGCACCCGAGCACACGCCCGCATACATAACGCTGGTCCAGCAGGAGAGAATATCCGCCATAACCACCTTCTCCGTAAGCAGCATGAAGGGCAGCGCCACAATCGCCACCACGCCAAACTGCACCGCGCTCAGCAGTATGGAATCCATGCTGCCGGCATAGCGGTCGATCACGATGATGTGGAAGGAAAATACCACCGCGCAGCCGAGGGTGATCAGGTCTCCGATGTTGATGGAAAAATCATCCTTGATGCACAGCAAAAACAGGCCGATCAGCGCCACAACCACGCCGACCCACACCAGCTTGCCCACCTTCTTGCCCATAAACAGGGTAATGATGGGAATCATCACGATGTAAAGCGCGGTAATAAAACCGGAATTCGCCGCCGTGGTGTAAGCAATGCCCGCCTGCTGCAGCGCGCATGCCGTAAACAGGATCACGCCCAGCACGCCGCCCAGCGCCAGGTAGCGCTTCTTCATGGGCTTGTCCATCTTCGGCGCATCCTTTTTGCGGATCAGTGGATAGATCGCAAAGAGCACGATGCTGGAAATCGCAAAGCGCAGAAATACGAAGGTGAAGGGACCGATGCTCTCTGCGGCAGTACTCTGCGCAATAAACGCCATGCCCCAGATCAGAGAGCAGAGAATCAACATAATGCTGCCTTTGGTATTTGCTTTCATAATTAATATCGCCTCTTTTGAATTGTCTGGAATATTATATCCATTTCAGGAAAAGCCTGCAACTGCCTAAGATTGCGCTTGGATTAAATCTGCAAACAAATTTTTGCATATCTATTGACAATGCAGCAGAAAATGCTATAATAGTCAAAGAAAGTCAAAGTTAGACTTTGAATCCTGACTTTCCCGGAAAGGGGGATACGCATGAACGCAGAAAAATATACCCAGAAGTCGCTGGAAGCCCTGCGCGCAGCCCAGGAAATTGTGATCCGCAACCAGAATATGCAGATCGACCAGCAGCATTTGCTTCTGGCCCTCATAAACCAAGAGGGCGGCCTGATCGCCCAGCTCCTCAAGAAGATGAAGGTGGATGTAAACCGCATGGTCTCCGCCTGCGACCGCGAAATCAACCGCATTCCCAAGGTCACCGGGCCCGGCAGGGAGGCGGACAAGGTGTATATCTCCCAGTCCGTGGATGCCGCCCTCGTGGAAGCTGAGCAGCAGGCCCAGAATATGAAGGATGAATTCGTCTCCGTTGAGCACATCCTGCTGGCCCTCATCGAAAAGCCCAACGGGCCCGTCAAGGCTATCTTCAATGAATTCGGCGTGACGAGGGATATCTTCCTCTCAGCGCTGCAGAAGGTGCGCGGCAACACCCGCGTCACCAGCGAAAATCCCGAGGATACCTACGATGCGCTCAAAAAATACGGCCAGGATCTCACCGAGCTGGCACGCAGCCAGAAGCTCGATCCCGTCATCGGCCGCGATACCGAGATACGCAACGTAATCCGCATCCTCTCCCGCAAATCCAAAAATAATCCCTGCCTCATCGGCGAACCCGGCGTGGGCAAAACCGCCATCGCCGAAGGCCTCGCCCAGCGCATTGTGCGCGGCGATGTCCCGACCACGTTGAAGGACCGCCAGCTCATCTCCCTGGATATGGGCGCACTGATTGCCGGCGCGAAATTCCGCGGTGAATTCGAGGAGAGGCTCAAATCCGTCCTCGAGGAAGTGAAAAAGAGCGAGGGCAAAATCATCCTCTTCATCGATGAGCTCCACACCATCGTCGGCGCAGGCAAGACCGAGGGCAGCATGGACGCCGGCAACCTCCTGAAGCCCATGCTGGCCCGTGGCGAGCTCCACTGCGTGGGCGCCACCACCGTGGATGAATACCGCAAGTACATCGAGAAGGACGCCGCCCTCGAGCGCCGCTTCCAGCCGGTCATGGTGGCGGAACCCACCGTGGAGGACACCATTTCCATCCTCCGCGGCCTGAAGGAACGCTATGAAGTGTTCCACGGCGTGAAAATTGCCGACCAGGCCATCGTTTCCGCCGCCAAGCTCTCCTCCCGCTACATCACCGACCGCTTTCTCCCGGACAAGGCCATCGACCTCATCGACGAGGCCTGCGCCATGATCCGCACCGAGATCGATTCCATGCCCCAGGAAATGGATGAAATTTCCCGGGAAATCATGCAGCGCGAGATCGAGGAGGCCGCCCTTTCTCAGGACGGCGATGAATTCTCCAAGCGCCAGCTGGAGCATGTGCAGGCCGAGCTGCACGAGCTGCGCGACAAGTTCAGCTCCATGCGCGCCCAGTGGGAGGTGGAAAAATCCTCCATCGAAAAGGTGCAGAAACTGCGCGAGGAAATTGAGCAGGTGAATGCCGAAATCGAGCGCGCCCAGCGGGAATACGACCTGAACCGCGCCGCTGAGCTGCAGTACGGCAGGCTTCCCGAGCTGAAAAAACAGTTGGCAGAAGAAGAAATTCGCGCCGAGGAGGGCAGGGGACAGAGCCTGCTCCGCGACCGCGTCACCGAGGAGGAAATCGCCCGCATCGTGTCCCGCTGGACCGGCATCCCGGTCACCAAGCTGGTGGAGGGCGAGCGCGAAAAGCTGCTGCGCCTGGAAAGCATCCTGCATGAGCGCGTCATCGGCCAGGACGAGGCCGTCACCAAGGTCTCCGAGGCCATCCTGCGCTCCCGCGCGGGCATCCAGGATCCGAACCGTCCCATCGGCTCCTTCCTGTTCCTCGGCCCCACGGGCGTGGGCAAGACCGAGCTCGCCAAGACCCTCGCGCAGGCCCTGTTTGACGATGAAAAGAACATCGTTCGCATCGATATGACCGAGTATATGGAGAAGCATTCCGTATCCCGCCTGGTCGGAGCGCCTCCCGGATATGTGGGCTACGAGGAGGGCGGCCAGCTCACCGAGGCCGTGCGCACCCATCCCTATTCCGTGGTGCTCTTTGATGAAGTGGAGAAGGCGCACCCGGATGTGTTCAACATCCTGCTGCAGGTGCTGGATGACGGCCGCATCACCGATTCCCAGGGCCGCACCGTGGATTTCAAAAACACCATCATCATCCTCACCTCCAATCTCGGTTCCTCCTATATCCAGGAGGGCATCGATTCCGAGGGCAGGCTCAGCGATTCCGCCCGCAGGCAGGTGGATATGCTGCTCAAACAGCAGTTCCGGCCGGAATTTCTGAACAGGCTCGATGAAATCGTGCTCTACACGCCGCTGACCAAGGATCAGATCGTAAAGATCATGCGCCTGATGATCGCCGGACTCGAAAAGCGCCTCGCCGAGCGCCGCCTCAGCGTCACGCTTACTCCCGCAGCCGAGGATTTCATCATCGAAAACGGCTATGATGTGGCCTATGGTGCGCGCCCGCTCAAGCGCTTCATCCAGCGAAGCGTGGAAACCGCCATCGCAAAGCTCCTCATCCGGGAATTCGTTCCCGAGGAGAGCCGCCTTGTCGTAGACGCGGAAAACGATGAAATCACGGTCCGCTGCGAGCAGAAGCTGCTGGCGGAATAGGGAAGGCAGCCAAGGGAAATTGATTTCCCCTTGTTATCCCGGTAAAAACAAATATTATCAGCATCAGGGCCGGCAGAATGACCCTGATGTTGTCGTTTCTAGCGCATTGTTATTCTGCGGGGTTCAGTCACGGCGCCTCTTGCGTTCGCTCCCCACAAAATTTATGCTATAATATGTGCAACATTTTCCCGTTCTCCCTTGTATTACAGGTGAAAGGAGGTGGCGCTCATGCTTGAACAGTCGCAGCGCGCGGGCGGCTCGGTTCACGAAATCATCGCGGCGCATTCCGCCATGGTTTACCGCCTGGCCTTGGCACGCACGGGTAGCCGGGCCGATGCGGAGGATGTGTATCAGGAAGTTTTCTTCCGGTATTTCCGCACAAATCCGCAGATTGAAAGCCCGGAGCACCTGAAGGCATGGCTGATCCGCACCACGATCCATACATCGGTAAACCTGCTCCGCAGCGCATGGCGGCGTTATTTCCAGCCCATGCCGGAAAATTATGATGCGTCCGCACCGGAACCGGAAGTCCATGAAAATCCCCGCCTCGCAGCCCTCTCGGAGGCCCTCAAGCGCCTGCCGGAAAACCAGCGCGTGGCAATCCACCTGTATTACTATGAACAGCTCTCCACCGATGAAATCGCAGAAATCCTCGGTGAGAAGGGCGCCACCATCCGCTCGCGGCTCAAGCGCGGGCGGGAAAAATTGAAGTCTCTGCTCACGGAGGTGAAATAATGTTCAGGGATGATTACCGGGAACTTTTTGATTCCGTCTCCCCGCCGATTGCCCTGGAGCAGCGGACGGAAAGGGAGATAAACGAAATGCTGCATCCTGCCAGAAAACAGAAAAATTATATCCGCCGCGCTGCCATCGCAGCCATGGCAGTCCTCCTCATCGTCGGAGCCGCATTCGCCGCCGTGCATGCCTCCGGCATACTCGACAGGCTCTTTAAATACAGCGAGCCCAGCGAAACCGCCCAGCAATCCGTCATCCGGGATTCCATGCAGGTTTCCGAAAACGGCATAACCTTCAATATGGATGAATACCTCTTCGACCGCAACACCCTGCACCTCGGCTGGACGGTATCCTCCGAGCGCGAAAGCGATGTATTCTACATCTCTTCTTACAACTACAGCTACACCAGTCCTGCAGATGAAATCCTCGAAGAGGAGAGCATCGGCAGCACATACGGCGCTTATGGCTCCAGCGAAACGGGCGACGGCATCCTCATACATTTGAACCCCGAAAATCCCAGCCACAGCGGCTACGCCGGCTTCGGCTACAAGCGCATGCCGGAGGGAACGATCAACACCAGCGTGACCATCCGCGCCTTTGAAACGGACTTTGCTTTCGAGGATGTTGAATCCGCCTTCGACCTCGCCTTCGCCAATCCAGGTGATCCGGCCAGCCTGGCCCTCGAAAGCGCCGGCAAAATCGGTATTGATGCAAACCACATGGCTTCCGTCAACGGCTATAACGCCTACAACGAAGCCCTACAGAAGCTGCTGGATCAAGGCATGGAATGGGACGCAGCACATGATGCGGCGTACACGGAATTCGGCATCTTCCGCGAGGTTGCCGTGCTGGAGCTGAATGTCAGCATCGATCCGGCAAGGGCCGCTGAACCCCGCTTTGCGCTGGATGAAGATCGCCGCATTGAGCTCCCCGGCACAACTGTAATCCTCAAAACCCTCTCCATCGATACCGCTTCCACCATCATTGAGTACGATGTAATTACGGATAAAACAGATATCAACGGAGCGAATGGCCTTGGCCTGGCCTACATCTTCTTGGATCAGGATGGCAACCTGCTGGAACCCGCCTATATCCAGGGCGCATACGGCAACGAGTTTGAGGCTCCCGCAGGCAAACAGGCTTGGCACATCAGCCACGACGGCAATCCCCTGCCGGAGAGCGTGACTTCTATCACCTTTGTACCCCGCGGACAGCTGGAGCGCAGGGAAAATGAACCCACCAACGATTATCTCCTGCGCGTAAAGGAAGCCGCCGATCCTGCTCAGTGCTTCACCATCGACCTCAAATAACCTCCGGGCAGCCCATACGGGCTGCCTTTTTCCATACTTTTTTATATTTATCCGGATTTATGCGTTCAAAACCCCCGATTCCTCCGTCTAATTGTGTGAAAGGAGGTTAGAGCAATGGAAGTTGTCAAGGGCCCGGGCAACGCCGAAGAAACCATCAGTCTATGGATCAGAACCTATGAGAAGGATTTGCTTCGGCTGTGCTGCGTTTATCTCAAGGATGTTTATCTAGCGGAGGATGCGGTGCAGGAGACCTTTCTCAAGGCGCATCGAAACCTGCATGCCTTTCGGGGAGAATGCAGCCCCAAAACCTGGCTTGTGCGCATCGCAGTGAATGTCTGCAAGGATATGTGCCGCACTTCCTGGTTCCGCATCCTCCGAAATGCCGTGCAGATGGATAAATTCCAAATCGCTCAGGCGGAAGGCAGCCATGAAATCAAGTCCGCCCTTGTGGCGGAGATTATGAGCCTGCCGCGGGCATACCGAGAAGTGATACTTCTGTACTGGTATGAGGGATTCAGCCAAACTGAAATAGCACAAACCCTGCGCGTATCCCACACCACGGTGCGCCGCCGCCTCGAAAAAGCATATGGCATTTTGAAAAATGCGCTGAAAGGAGGAGATTTCAATGAAGCATGACGCTGCAATGAAGGCAGCCGTCCGTCGGGAAATCGATGAAGGGCTATCCTTCCTCGAACACCGCCCTTCTCTCCACTGCGACATTATGAAAGAAATCAAAGGAGAGAAAGTTGTGAAAAAGAAATTATCTCTTGCAATGGCGTTTGTACTGGCAATTCTTCTGCTTTCCACCGCTGCGTTTGCATGGACGCTGTCCCGGCATTACTTCGAAGATATTGCCCAGCTGCAATTTGAAAGCGGCTACTATGATGATTGGGGATGGGAAGAAAAACGCGCGATGGTGGATATCCTGCTGGAATATGAGCTCATCACCGCAGAAGAAGCCGGCATGATGACGGATGAAGTCGCCGTCGATACTTATATGATTGAAAGATATGGTATCAACGGTCGCTCCGATACCATCGGCCTGTGGTCGATCCTGGAAAAGGAATTGGGCCCCATCCGCGCGTGGACGCTGGAGCAAAAGGCCTGGTACAGCGAAATGCAGATCGAAATCGGCCTCTTAACCAGCGAAAATGACGACTACATCTGCGCCCTTCCCGAAGCGGGGGATATCCAGCCGGAAGCCGCCATTGCAACTGCAAAGCGGGCGATCATCGATGCCTATGACCTCGATTCCATCGCGCTGGATGCGCATCAGGTGGATATCGCCTTTGAAACCCACGCCTCCGACTGGGAGCGCAAAAACCTGCACTACAATATCAATTTCTGGGGGGATGGGCTGGAATACTACAGCTGCTCCATTACCCGCGACGGGCGCATTATGGATAGTACCATGGATGAATATATCCTTTCTCCCGCCGAACAGGCTTTAAAGCAGGCCTGCACCGTCAATTGATATCTTTTCAGAGCACGCCCGCCTTGCCGGCGGGCGTGCCGCACTGTGCAGCCGCCTTTTTTACATATTTAGGTTGTATTTTCCACCAAAATAGGTTATAATTTTCTGTGGTACAAATGCGCCGCACGGCGATTGAAATATGGAGGTTTTCAAATGGGCAAGGTAGTTGTAGTAGATCATCCCCTCGTACAGCACAAACTCACCCTCATGCGCAGAACCGATTGCAGCACCAAGGATTTCCGCCAGCTCCTGGATGAAATCGCAATGCTGATGGCTTATGAAGTAACCCGCGACCTGCCCCTGCAGGAGGTCGAGATTGAAACTCCCCTCACCAAGTGCAAGTCCAAGATCATTGCCGGCCGCAAGCTGGGCATCGTGCCGATCCTGCGCGCGGGTCTGGGCATGGTGGACGGCGTGCTGAATATCGTTCCCTCCGCCAAGGTTGGCCATATCGGCCTCTACCGCGATCCGGAAACCCACCTGCCTGTGGAATATTACTGCAAGCTGCCCGTTGATGTTGAGGAGCGCCAGCTCATCGTGGTCGATCCCATGCTGGCCACCGGCGGCTCCGCCATCGCCGCCATCGATTTCATCAAGCAGCGCGGCTGCAAACATATCACCCTGATGTGCCTCGTCGGCTGCCCCGAGGGCGTTTCCGCCCTGCAGGCCGCCCATCCGGATGTGGATCTCTACATCGCCGCCATCGATGATCACCTCAACGAGCACAAGTACATCGTTCCCGGCCTCGGCGACGCAGGCGACCGTCTCTTCGGCACCAAGTAAGCAAAGCATCTATTCGGGAGAATCAGTCGCAGGCTGGTTCTCCTTTTTTGAGGAAAAACCATGCAGAATCAGAATATTTCCGCCGGGCTCCGCGCCAGCGTCGCCCTGGAGAAAAACGGCTTCCGCCCGACCCATTCCCTGGGCCAGAATTTCATCCTCGATGATCATTTTCTTTCCCAGCTCCTCGATCTCGCGGGCATTTCCAGCGATGAAAATGTGCTTGAAATCGGCCCCGGACCGGGCGTGATGACCTCGCTCATCGCCGAACGTGCAAAGAAGGTCCTCTCCATCGAGATGGATGAAAAGCTGCGCCCCGTATTGGAAGATGTGCTTTCCGGGCAGGATAATGCCGAGGTGATCTTCGCAGACGCCATGCGCGCCGACCTTTCCACGCTCATCCGCGAAAAATTTTGCGGCGGCTACCGCGTGATCGCCAACCTGCCTTACTACATCACCGCCGACCTCATCCAGAAGATGCTCCAGACCCGGCCCCTGCCGGACAGCATCTGCGTCATGGTGCAGAAGGAGGCCGCCGAGCGGCTGATGAGCAATCCCGGCTCCAAGAACTGGTGCGCCCTCGCCGCCACCGTGCGTTATTTCGGCGTATGCGAAATCCTTGAAGATGTGCCGCCGCAGCGCTTCAATCCGCCGCCCCATGTGGATAGCTGCTTCATCCGCATCTCCTTCCATGCCGCGCGGCTGATGCCGGAGGGGGAGGAGGAAGCCTTTTTGAAGCTCATCCGCTGCTGCTTCCATATGCGCAGGAAAACCCTGGCAAACAATATGAAGGCCTTCTACGGTCTTTCCCAGGCCGACGCGGCCGCCGCATTGGAGGAAGCCGGACTGGGCGCGCAGGTGAGGGGAGAGGCCCTCTCCCTCGAGGAGATCGCTTCCCTGCATAAAGTGCTAAAATCCCGCATAAGCTAAGCCGGCTTTCGCCCAATTTCCCGAAAAAATCGTTTCAATACAAATAGTTTTCTGTAATTTTTCGGAAACTGTGTTGCTTTTATTGACTCCCTAGTGTATCATGATATTACTGATACCTTGGCTTGTGCTGATGGGAAATTTTGCCTGCACAGCCGGTAGAAATGAAATTCTTATGGAAAGAGGTTTGTTGCAATATGGCTACCATTGATCTGACCAAGTATGGCATCGTCGGCACGACCGAAATCGTTCACAATCCTTCTTACGAAGAGCTGTTCATCGAAGAAACCAAGCCCGAGCTGGAAGGCTTTGAAAAGGGCCAGGTTACCGAACTGGGCGCCGTGAACGTAATGACCGGTATCTACACTGGCCGTTCCCCCAAGGACAAGTACATCGTTATGGACGAAAATTCCAAGGACACCGTGTGGTGGACCTCTGATGAGTTCAAGAACGACAACCATCCCATGACCCAGGAAACCTGGAAAACCGTCAAGGAGCTGGCTGTTAAGGAACTGGCCAACAAGAAGCTCTATGTTGTCGATGCTTACTGCGGCGCCAACAAGGATACCCGCATGAACATCCGCTTCATCGTTGAAGTTGCATGGCAGGCTCACTTCGTAGAGAACATGTTCATCATGCCCTCCGCCGAAGAACTCGAGTCCTTCGAGCCCGACTTCGTTATCTACAACGCCTCCAAGGCCAAGGTAGAAAACTACAAGGAGCTGGGCCTCAACTCCGAAACCTGCGTTGCCTTCAACATCACCTCCCGTGAACAGGTTATCCTGAACACCTGGTACGGCGGCGAAATGAAGAAGGGTATGTTCTCCATGATGAACTACTACCTGCCGCTCAAGGGCATCGCTTCCATGCACTGCTCCGCCAACACCGACATGAACGGTGAGAACACCGCTCTGTTCTTCGGCCTGTCCGGCACCGGCAAGACCACCCTGTCCACCGACCCCAAGCGCCTGCTGATCGGCGACGACGAGCACGGCTGGGACGACAACGGTGTCTTCAACTTTGAGGGCGGCTGCTACGCCAAGGTCATCGGCCTGGATAAGGAGTACGAGCCCGACATCTACAACGCCATCAAGCGCAACTCGCTGCTGGAGAACGTCACCGTTGATGCCGAGGGCAAGATCGACTTCAAGGATCA